>QQUD01000711.1 GCA_008501785.1 Chloroflexota bacterium | reverse complement strand
CGCGTGATTGATTGAGCTGGCTTTTAAAAAGTTCGATCAACTCCTTTGCAATTCCCAACCAATGATAGTCGGCCGCAAGCATGCGCGGTTTAAGTTGATCATTGCGTATTTGGATACGTGGTCGAATTAGTTCAGATTTGAGCATCTACTTGAGTATACCAGACACAATTCTTCCCTTGCCACCTTGCTCCTTTGCCCCTTGCATCTTTTAAAATAGTTGCCCCTCGCTTCAGTTCCCCTTAAAATCTGGTCGATACAATTTTGTGAAGGAATTTTAATTATGTTTGAATGGTTTTTTGGTTTGTTGATTGGCTGGGGTGTGGGGGATGTAACGGCCGTTTACCTCTCACGCCTGATCTGCATCTTATTGATTTTGATACTTGGCTTTGTTGCCTATTTCATTGCTCGCCGCTACTTGCTGCGGCTGGTTACTTATTCTGTGGAGCGCACTGCCACAAGCTGGGATGATAGTTTGCATAAAAAGGGGGTATTTAACCGGCTGGCACAGCTTGCGCCGGCGATGGTTATTTATTTGTTACTCCCCTTTGCATTGGAAGGACACCAAAACTGGATAAACTTTGCCAATAATGTGGTGTTTGTCTATGCGATTGTCATGATTGTGCTGGCCATTAATGCCTTTTTCTCTGCGGTTGAAGATATTTTGTTTGCGGTTGAATGGTCGCGGGAGCTGCCTGTACGCAGCTTTGTGCAGGTGCTGAAGCTGATCGCGATTGTGATTGGTGTGCTGGTGGTGGCGACGATTTTGCTTGGTGAGACGTTGGCTGTGTTGTTTGGCAGTATTGGGGCGGTAACGGCCGTTCTCACCATTGTCTTCCAAGATTTCTTGCTGGGGCTGGTGGCTGGGCTGCAACTAACATCGACCGACATGATTTTGCGTGGCGATTGGATTACTGTACCCAAATATGATGCAGATGGTACGATCCTGGAAATTGGCCTGACGACGATCAAAATACAAAATGCAGACAAATCGATTACGACTTTGCCCACCCAGTCGCTCATAACCGAATCGTTCAAAAATTGGCGTGGGATGCAAGAATCGGATGGTCGCCGCATCAAGCGATGTATTCACATCGATCTAAATTCGGTGCAGCCTATGAATGATGAGATGTTGACCCAATTGCGTCAGGCAAATTTGTTGCCGAGTGGTGAAGAATCAACAGTGAGCATCTATCCGACGAATGTGGGTGCCTATCGCGCTTATATCGAGGCTTATTTGCAAAATCATCCGCAAATCAATACAGAAATGACCATGCTTGTGCGGCAGCTTGCTTCAGATCGTTACGGGCTGCCGATTGAGGTTTATGCATTTTCAATTGATAAAGATTTTGTCCCTTATGAACAAATTCAGGCCAGCATTTTTGAACATTTGCTGATTGCACTGCCGAAGTTTAATCTACGTGCGTATCAAGCCCCAACCGGGTATGATTTGGGTGGGAAAACGGCCGTTTCATCATAAATCGATTAGACGACAAGAAACGGTATTGCACACAAACCATCCTGATAGGATAATTAACAAGAAAGCTAGAGGTTAGAGCTAGAGTATTGTATTGAGAGCGTTCTAGCTCTAACCTCTAGCTCTAGCTTTTCACACAGGAGCATTACAAAACATGCAAAAAGATATTAAACGCTGGTACAGCCGCTTAACCCGTACCGGAAAAATTTTACTTTATGCCGCAGGTGTTGGGTTGGTTTGGTTGTTGTTGCGAATCATCAATGGCATTTTCGATTTAATTATCATTGCAAATAATGTTGTCAACATCATCTTTACGGTGTTGAATGTCGTCGCCATTCTTCTGATTGTCTTTGTGGTGATGCAGGCTGCCGCCATCATTTACATGATGCGCGAAGAAAATGAAATGTACCGCGAGATGATGACAAAGGGCAGACGGCGAGGCAACCAAATGGAACAAGTTGCGGGTCGTCGCAGTGCCGCCAGCATGACCAAACGTGGGGCACGAGCTGCCAATGTTAGCATTGGTGGGATGCTTACGGTTGATAATATCAATCAAAAGTACCCGGCCCGCTGGTATAAACGCCCGGTTGCTATTGCCCAGTGGAAAGATATTTCAGAAGCGGGTGTCTACACGTTGGAAGACAAATCTGGTGTGAAAATAGAAATTATTGATGCGACTGAACTAGGTGGTGGTTACTTTGTCGGTACCTGGTCGGGCAATCGTTTTCTGAAATATAAACGTAATTTAGTTTTGAACAAGAAGACGGGCAGGCCGCAAAGCTACTCTTCGCTGCGAAACGCGAAAAAGCAGCTTTCAAAAGTTGCATAGTAACCGTTCGGTTCTGTAATCGCAATGTTATTTCTGAACGGTTACTTTATAAAAAATGGGGTGTGGGGAAATCCTCCACACCTTTTTGCCCTATTTGGTTCTTTTGGTCCCCGTGTAAACAAACGATTTGCGAATCATTTTGATATGGCTGCCTTTATCAATCCCAATTTCTTTTCCACAAAGGCACATCACCTTTTGGCCGGATTGCTCAATTTCATATTTTCTTGAAATCCGATCTTTGTGGCAGCGCAGCAGGTCCCCTTTTCCGATTTTGTCGTATTTCCATAGTTTACGCTTGCAAGCCGCACATTTGACGGTCAACATAGTTTGATTATAGGTCGAGAACCACGATTGGGGCGAATAGAATCACGAATGGACGAATGGGACGAATGCAGAATGGAATGGAAATGAGGTGTATGTGAACAAAGGTGTATTGTATGCGGGTGGAGCTTATTTGTTGTGGGGGTTGTTTCCAATTTATTGGAAGGCTTTGCAAAATGTGCCTGCAACGGAAATTTTGGGGCACCGGATGGTGTGGTCGTTGGGGTTTGTGGTGCTGCTGTTGGCATTTAGGCGGCATTGGGGCTGGGTAAAAACGGCCGTTTCCACCCCCCGCACCCTGATCACTTTTATCGCCTCAGGCATTTTGCTTGGCATCAATTGGCTCACCTATATTTGGGGCGTCAATGCTGGATTTGTGGTGGAAACGAGTTTGGGATACTTCATCAACCCGTTGGTCAGCGTCGTGTTTGGGGTGTTGTTTTTGCGAGAACGGCTGCGTGTTGGGCAGTGGACGGCCGTTTTCATAGCTTTTATTGGCGTTGTTTATCTCACAATGACCTATGGTCAACTGCCGTGGATTGCCCTCACCTTAGCGTTTTCATTTGCATGTTATGGCTTGCTGCGCAAAACGGCGACGCTGAATTCGGTGGAAGGGTTGTCGATGGAAACGGCCGTTTTGTTTCCTTTCGCACTTGCCTACCTGCTGTATCTCGGATTCACGGGGCAAGCAGTTTTTGCCCATGCATCGTGGATGACGACGCTGTTGTTGGTGCTGACAGGGGGGGTAACGGCCGTTCCACTGCTGCTATTTGCTGCTGGTGCGCGGCGTATCAACCTCAGCACCTTGGGCATTTTGCAATATATAGCCCCAACCATTCAATTTTTGTTGGGTATATTTTTGTATAACGAGCCGTTTACCATACAGCGATTTATTGGGTTTAGTTTGATTTGGTTGGCATTATTGGTTTATTCGGTGGAAGGGGTAAGAAACGGCCGTAAACTGCGGCTGCAATCTGCTGTCTAAAAATGTTGCCAGGATTCACAAGCTGGCTCATAATCCGCACGATAAAGGTGTTGTTTTAAAAATTAAGAAAAGAAATCTCACGCAAAGGCGCGAAGACGTAAAGGGAGAATCTGTTAGCACCTTTGCCCTTTGCGTGAAATAAAGTTGAATAAAACAAAGTCTAGGATGGAGGTTGAGGAATATGGCTGATAAATCATTGGACGGCCAAACCAGTAATTTAGTTGATGAACGTTATAACCACAGGTGGGGGTTCACCGATTCGACTTTTGTGAGAAAAGGTGATTACTCTGTTTCATTTACAGGGACGCGATATGCGCTATCTGGTACCGAGATGCCAGAATTTTTGCCTTTTGTCGAAGAGATGCTCGATATCAAGCTGGACTTCGATAATGTCAAGCTAGAAATCGAAGATAAGCCAGCAGCGGACCCCAATATTAATGAAGGGTTCATGGAAGCGTTAAAAAAGGTTTACCCTGAGTCGCAATATTCATTTGAAAAAACACAGCGCATCGTTCACAGTCATGGGCAGACGACGGCTGATGAAGTGTATAAGGTGATATACGGCCGTTTAGAGCGCGTCGTCGATTTGGTCACCTATCCTGAGTCTGATGAAGATGTTGAAAAACTGGTTGCGCTCGCCCAAGAGCACAATGTTTGCTTGGTTCCCTACGGTGGCGGAACCAGCGTGAGCTGTGCGTTGCAACTGCCAGCAAGCGATCCGCGCATGATGGTCGCCGTTGATATGCGCCGTATGGATAAAATCGTTTGGATTGACCGTGAAAATTTTCGGGCTGAAGTTCAGGCAGGCATGACCGGCAAAGATCTCGAAGAAGCGCTCGAAAAAGAAGGCTTCACTACTGGCCACGAACCAGACAGTCTTGAGCTTTCCACAGTGGGCGGCTGGATTGCTACCAATGCTAGCGGCATGAAGAAAAACCGCTATGGCAACATCGAAGACATCGTAGAAAATGTGACGATGATCACTGCACGTGGTCTGATGGATCAAAGCGTGGACACACCCCGTAACTCCATCGGCATGCAGCCACAGCAATTACTCTTTGGCAGTGAAGGCAATTTAGGCATCATTACCAAAGCTGTTATGAAAATCCACAAACTACCAGAAGCCCAAAAGTTTGGCTCTCTCGTATTTCCTAATTTCAAATCGGGTACAGATTTTCTCTATGAATTGATGCGAACTGGCACGCTGCCCGCTAGCGTTCGTTTGCTGGATAACATTCAGTTTCGTTTTGGCTCTGCCTTAAAACCCAAACCAACCACATCCGATAAGCTGATGAGCAAGTTGCAAAAACTCTTCTTGCTCAATATTAAGGGGTTCGACCCCAATGAACTGTGTGCCGCAACGATTGTGATGGAAGGAACCGCTGAGGAAGTCGCCTTTCAAAGCAAATTGATTAACCGCATTGCCAAAAAACACCGAGGTATACCTGGTGGTTCCACAAATGGACAGCGTGGCTACATGCTCACCTATGCGATTGCTTACATTCGTGACTTTTTAGCTGAGTTTGAAATTATTGGCGAGACATACGAAACAACGGTTCCTTGGGATAAAGTTCATGAAGTGATGGAAGCGGTTGATAAAGTTGCTCATGAAAAACATGCTGAATATAACCTGCCGGGTAAGCCTTACGTTTCGCCGCGTGTCACACAACTTTATCACACAGGGGTTTGCATTTACTTTACACATGGCTTTAGTACGCATGGCGTAGAAAACCCAGATGTAGTTTTCAGCATTATCGAACATGCATTACGCGAAACCATCATGGCGCATGGTGGATCAGTCTCGCACCATCACGGCGTTGGCAAAATCCGCAAAGATTTTATGGCTGATACCCTCTCCGAAACCAGCATTGAGCTGCTAAAAGACATCAAACAAGCTTACGATCCCGACAATATCTTCGGTATTGGTAACAATATCTTCGCTGGCTAGTTAGGATTTCGTGGGGTTGAGAGTGGAGGCTTTAGCCGGAACGGTCTCGTGAGAACCGGCTAAAGCCGCCACTCCCCTTGAATTCCTCAATCAAAGATTGTGCTGATTCCATAGATTTCTTTAACGGTGTAATCGGTTTAATCTCTGAAAACCAAACCCTACCACGTGTCATTTCGAGTAACCTATGTCAGGAAGCGCCGACACAGACTGAAGTCCGCTGAGGAATCCCTACTACCTGTAAATGAAGGCCGTAGGGATTTCTCTTCAAAGGACCTGCCCTGAGCGCAGTCGAATGGGTCGAAATGACGTGTTATTTTTCGTAAACTTCGGGTTTGAGTTCGGCGATGTAGGGTAAGGTGCGGTGTGTGTCTGCGTAATCGAGGCCGTAGCCGACGACCCATACATCAGGGATTTCCAGGCCCAGGTAATCGATTGGCACGTCAAGAGTATCGCGTTTTTTCTGGACGATGCTGCATGTTTTAAGTGATGCTGGTTTGCGGCCTTGGAAGTTGTCGTACAAATATTTCAACGTGTTGCCAGTGTCCACAATATCTTCCACAATTAGCACATGCTCATTTTCAATCGGTTCGCGTAAATCCATCACAAAGCGTACCGCGCCAGAGTAGGTTGTTGAGCCATAGCTGGACACTGCAATAAAGTCAACAACGTGGGGAATGGTAAGCTGTCGGCATAAGTCGGCTAAAAAGATAAAAGCCCCTTTCAAAACGCCAACGACATAGAGTCGTTGGGCATCTGCGTAATCTTCTGATATTTTTTTTGCGAGTCGTGTCACATGGGATTGAATGGTTTCTTCAGTCACGAGAATGCGTGCCAAATCTGGATGAAGTGTGTCCATTTGGGTATTCCTCCTGAAAATTGGTTGACGATGTTGTTTGTTATCAATTAGAGTAATAGTGAATGTTGTTGAATTATTTGATTTGATTGTATCAGGAAATGCAGCGAATGGGTGAAAAATCAGATGCAGATTTCGTTTTTGCTGGTGACAAATTTGAGCCAGCTTATCTTGAACTGTTTCGCACTGGGGAATTAGCAAATCGCGTTGAAAAAGCTCGGGCCATGTTGGTTGACTGTCGGGTTTGTCCGCGACTGTGTGGGGTGAATCGATTGGAGGGAGAAACGGCCGTTTGCAAAATCGGCCGTTACGCACACGTCAGCAGTTATTTCCCGCATAGGGGTGAAGAGGATTGTTTGCGTGGTTGGAACGGCAGTGGCACCATCTTTTTCTCAATGTGCAACCTGCGCTGTGTGTTTTGCCAAAATTATGATATTAGCCAACTCAAATCAGGACACGAAGTAACTCCGCAGCAATTGGCGAGCATGATGCTGCAATTACAAGAGATGGGCTGTCACAACATTAATTTTGTGACTCCCGAACATGTGGTTCCCCAAATGCTCGAAGGATTGCTGATAGCTGTTGTAGCTGGTCTACGGTTGCCGCTGGTATACAACACGTCTGCTTATGATGCCTTAGATAGCCTGGAATTACTGGACGGAATTATCGATATTTATATGCCGGATTTTAAGCTGTGGAGCAGCCAAAAAGCGCAGACATATCTGAAAGCGAAAGATTATCCAGAGATAGCTCAAAAAGTTATTGATGAAATGCATCGGCAGGTGGGGGTGTTGAAAATGGATGAAAAGGGTCTGGCGAAGCGTGGGGTATTGGTGCGCCATCTGGTGATGCCTGGTATGGTGGCAGAAACAAAGGCGATTATGCAATTTTTAGCGGCACTTTCACCAGATACTTTTGTGAATATGATGGATCAATTTTATCCTTCCGGTAAAGTTTCCTCGTCAAAGTACAACGAGATCAATCGCAATTTGTACCGCAGTGAATTTCAAGAAGCAGTTGCCGTCGCCTGTGAGGCTGGTATCTGGCGTTTTGATGAGCGCAAGCCGTTTTGGATAAGTCACTAATCATTTTTTCAGAATTGGTCCGTTA
>QQUD01000316.1 GCA_008501785.1 Chloroflexota bacterium | reverse complement strand
CAGCAAGATGCGCTGGCAGAGGCTACCATCAACCGCGAAAAAATTCGGCTTGAGTTACAGCAGGTCCATACCCATTCCGATTCGGCCACCCTAATTTCAGCGCAGATCGAACTGGAAAACGCACAGCAGCATGTTGTTAATTCCGAATATGAACTGCAAAAATCACTGGATCGTGACTGGGAGCCGGAGGACCTGCGTCGCCAATACGAGCGCGCACTAAAAGCGGCGCAGGAAGGATTAGCCATCGCCCAGGCGCGTTACAATGACGCGCTGGCAGGCAGCGGCGCCGGCTCGCTGGACCGGCAAATCTTGGAGCAGGAATTGGCGCTGGTTGACCTGCGTATTACCCAGTTACAGCGCGACATTGACCCGCTGCTGAAACTAGACGTAGAACGTGCGCGGCTGGAAGTACAAAAAATCGAAAATCAGATTGCCGCCGCGCAACTCATTGCCCCCTTTGACGGCGAGGTGTTGTCCCTGAATATACGCGCAGGTAGCCAGGCAGAAGCGTTTCAAACGGCTATTGTCCTGGCCCAGCCGGAAACCTTGGAGATCACCGCCGAATTAGGCAGCGAGCAGCTCAATCAAATGAGCTTGGAACAGGCGGCAACAATTGCCCTACGCAACCGGCCAGAAGAAACGTTCAGGGGCACGGTGCATCAGCTTCCCTATGCTTTCAGTGGCGGCACATCCGCTGCCGATGACGATGATTCCCGTGTACGAATCCGGCTTGACAACCCGCCGACCAATCTGGCACTGGGAGAGTTGGCAATGGTCGTCATTACGCTGGAGGAAAAAGAAAATGTTCTCTGGCTACCACCTACCGCAATCCGCACCTTTCAGAGACGTACCTTTGTGGTCATTGAAGAAGCCGACGGTCAGCGCCGCAGCGATATACGCATGGGCATTGAGAGCGAGACTCGCGTGGAAATTCTGGAAGGCGTCGAGGAAGGACAAATAATCGTTGGAGAATAAATAGGTAAGGCTTTTCACAGATAAACGTGGACCAAAGTAACCCTTATTTATCTGCTTTTATTTGTGTCGCATAAATTTATGGAACCATTAATTGTTTGCGAGAATTTGGTCAAGATATATAAGGTTGCCAGCCTAGAGGTAGTGGCCTTGCAAGGGTTGGACCTGACGGTACAAGCTGGAGAGATTCTGGGCATTGTGGGGGCGTCCGGTTCGGGAAAAAGCACGCTGTTGAATATCATTGGCGGGTTGGACAGACCATCAGCTGGACAGGTGGCGGTAAACGGCCGTAACTTGCTCAAAACATCCGATACTGACCTGGACACCTATCGTCGTCGTGAAGTGGGGTTTGTATGGCAGCAAACGGCACGCAACCTGATTCCGTATCTATCCGCACAAGATAATGTGATGCTACCCATGTCTATCGCCGGTACGAGCTGGGGTAAAAAACGGGCATGGACTGCAGAACTGCTGCATGCCGTGGGTTTATGGGAGCATCGCGAGCACAAGCTTGCGCAGCTCTCGGGGGGTCAGCAACAACGGGTAGCTATCGCCGTGGCATTGGCAAACAAGCCTACACTGCTGCTGGCCGATGAGCCGACCGGGGAATTGGATTCTGCAACGGCAAGCGAGGTTTTAACGCTGCTTCGTCAAATGAATGCCCAATATGGATTGACGACGATTATTGTCACCCATGACCCACAGGTTGCACATAAAGTGGATCGGGTATTAACGATTCGAGATGGTCGTACCAGCAGCGAAACAATACGCCGGGTGGCAGATATCGAAGCGGCGCTGGTGCAAAGTGCAAATGACGAAGACTTACACACGCATTTTGAAGAACACGTAGTTGTGGATGGGGCAGGTCGTTTACAAATCCCACCCGATTTGCGGAAGCACATGGATATTGGCAATCGAGTGATATTGGAAGCAACAAACACCGGCATCCTGATTAAGCCAATAGTAAGCGAGAATGGAAATAATGAAGATACGTCCATTTTTACCACCTCTAATAAACAACCACCATCATCTGTTTCCGTACCCTTTTGGCGGCGCTGGCGACATCAAAAGTGAAGAATTATGCTATGCCACTAGTGTATTCGGAAAGTTGATAGATACAGTTTCTTAAGGTGAAAGCATATTATCATTCACCTATATTCAGATAGCTCACCCCTATCTAGTTCTTAAAGAGGAAATTTATGCATTACGTCACTAAAAAGTTCTTATTGCTCCTACTGTTGTTACTAGTTTCCTGTAGCGGCAACAAAGAGGCTGGCAGGCCAGCAGCCACAACGATTATGCCTACCATAGAATCCACAGGCAACACAGGATCGAACTCTGTTGAAAACACCACCGGCGAGAAAACGACATTTGTTAACGAAGACGATACCATTATCCTGCGCATGATCGCTTACGATTGGGAATTGGGTAGCTATCGCGACCTCATTGAGACATTTGAGATTGAAAATCCGGGAATTGAAATCAAAATGGTTTCGCTAGAAGAAACGCTTGGACTAGGTTCGAGTGAAGTAGCAATGTGGCCTGAGGATGCCTCTGAGCTTCTCGTGTCAGCAGCAGACATTGTTCCCGCACAAGCTATAAGTTTCTCTGGTAGTTCCCCCAAGCTTCTTCTAAATTTACACCCCCTTATGGAAGCCGATCCTACATTCGACCGAAATAATTTCTATCCAAACGCTTTGGAATATTTTGAGTCTACTGGTAATTTTTGGGGACTACCAACCAATATTAGCTTTTCACTTATTTTTTACAATAAAGATGCTTTTGATACCGTTAGTCTAGATTATCCGCAGGCAGGCTGGTCATGGGATGATTTACTGTCAGCAGCTAAGGCAACTACCGTCCAGGAAGGAGATCAAGTTGTTCAATGGGGAATCGTACAATCAGCACGTAACCCCATTGAGTTTGTCGTTCCACGCAGCGGCCCGATTATCGATACTACAACCAACCCGCCTGCACCAAAATTTGATCAGCCGGAAGTAATGGATGCTCTGCAATGGTATGTGGACCTCTATTTGCTGCATAACGTAGCTCCCAATTTAAAATCGTCGGATGCTTTTTCCATTCCATCGGAATTTGAATTGATTGACGGTGGGAAGGCAGCAATGTGGTCGGAAACGTCAGGATGGTGGCCATATCGTAGTAATCAAATGAATGTAGGTGTTGTACCTTTCCCAGTTGATTCGCCTGGTGATCATACAACTCAAATTTATGTTAACGGGTATGTTGTGAGTGCAGGTACAAATCATCCTCAAGCGGCATGGCGCTGGCTCAATTTCCTTAGTCAGCAGTTACCTGTTACAGGTATCCCCGCCAACCGCTCTGTGGCAGAAGCGGATGGCTTCTGGGATAGGATCGATCCGGAACTGGGTAATGTTTTGCAATACGCATTAGATCACTCCTACTTTAATCGATTTGTACCGGGGTATAGAGCAATTTTTGATGCCACAAATAACGTCTTATTTGAAGGTCAACCAGTTGCAGAAGCAATGGCAGAAGCACAATTACAGGCAGAAACAGAGATTGCCGACTTTCTCGCGGAGGAAGAAGGGACAGAGGCTGTTGAAATTGTTATTTCTACTCCAGAAGAAACGGCTGTGCAAGAAAGAGCAGTCACAATTGAGTTTATGATTAGCACCGATCCCAACGACCTGCAATCATATCGTGACCTGGCGAATAAATTTCAAGAGCAACGTCCCGACATTCTGATCGAGATAAAAACGCCTGATTTTGGCAACGGCTTAATTACTCTGCGCGACGCAGCTACCACATCAGATTGTATGCAATGGTCTGGAAATGCTACCGGTAAGATGGAGCGGGCAGCTATTTTGAGCATCGAGCCATTTCTGGATGCAGACCTAGAACTGGACAAGGATGATTTTTATACGTCTGCTATTGAGCAATTTTCATATCAGGGACAATTGTGGGGACTACCCGCAGAAATGAATATTCCTGTGATCTTCTATAATAAAGAGCTGTTTGATATAGCTGGAGTTCCTTATCCTAAAGCGAATTGGACAACTGATGACTTCAGAGAAACAACAATTATGCTCACCTTTGGTGATGATTCTGCAACAAAGCAGTATGGCTATGTGCCACAAGAATTTGAAATCAATGATCTAGTAATATTTCTAAATAGGCTGGGGGCACATTTTCTAGATGAAAGCATTGATCCACCACGGTTAACATTCACGCACCCTGATACAGTAGAAGCAATGCGCTGGTTTACTAGTCTAACTTCTGAATTGAACATAAAGCCTATCTTCATCACCAGCATCGACAACACAGGAATCGGAATAGGGGAAGAACGCAAAACTCTAATTGAAAACGGTCACGCCGCCATGTGGAGCGACCAAGGATTCCAAAACTATCCTGAAATCAGTCTAGAGGAATTAAACTTGGGAATTGTGTCACTGCCAGTTAAACCAGACGGGATGGCTGTTGCTTCCAGCCAGGCGACAGGTTATTTCATATCTTCCAATACTACACAGCGACAAGCATGTTGGGAATGGGTCAAATTCCTAAGTGGGCAACCAAAGATAGGCAATTATGGCAACACCATTCCAAGTAGGCGTAGCATTGCTGAATCAGCAGCATACATACAAGCGGTAGGTACCGAGCAAGCGGCAGCTAATCTTGCTAGCATCGAAGGCATTACTGATTCGTCAACATTACCACATCTAAACTCTCGCGCTAACTGGTTAAAAACTGGCTTCTTCTGGTGGCAATCATATGCCTACAATCAGATTATAATGGTAGATGTATCAGTGGAAGAAGCGCTAGTAAATGTACAGGCAAAGGCCGACGATTATCGCGACTGCATCATTGCCCGAGACGCTCTGGAAGATCAAAATGCGCAACGCACCTGCCTTGATGAGGTGGATGATACCGTACCTGCTTTTTTAATCGAAACTGCCGACGAAAAATAAAACATCATATGAATGAGATTATTCGTGTACAGGAATTATGTCGTACTTATCACATGGGCCACCGTAAGGTACCTGCGCTACAGAATGTCACATTGACAGTAAGAGCTGGGCAAGTAATTGTCCTGCGGGGTCGCTCTGGCTCTGGAAAGACAACACTACTCAATTGTATCGGAGGATTGGATCGCCCCACCTCCGGGCGCATATGGCTGGGAAACGATGAGATAACCCAAATGTCGGAGGCTAGACTTGTGCATGTGCGGCGGCATCAAATCGGTTTTGTCTTCCAATCACATGCGCTGCTGCCCACATATTCTGCCTTCGAGAATGTAGACCTGATGCTGAGATTAACCAACACGCCCCACCAGGAACGGCATGAACGCACAAAGGAAATATTGCGGCTGGTAGGACTGGGTAAGTGGATGAATCATCGTCCATACGAGTTGTCTGGTGGACAGCAGCAGCGGGTAGCTATTGCGCGGGCCATTGCCCCCAACCCTAAAGTGATACTGGCCGATGAGCCGACAGGTGAATTGGATTCAGCCACAGGGCAGCAAGTTTTGCGGCTTTTTCGCCAGATTGCTGATGACGAAGGGACAACCTTTCTCATTGCCACACATGATCTGACTGTGGACACATTGGCGGATACAGTATTTCATTTACAAGATGGACGTGTGGCGGTTCCTTGACCAAAACCTGCGCTTTTGGCCAGGAGAAATACGCCCTTTTTTCATCCTAACCTCCCTCGCAACTCACTAAGGCCAGGAAACACATTGTAGATGACCACTGACGGTTGCATCAGTAAGTACTGAGGGTTCCCTGACGGCGGGTTTGTGTGAGAGCATAGGTGAATACCCAAACGCCAATGCAGTAAAAAAGGATGGTTTGGAAAAAGAGACCAGGCAGAAAAATGGATCCGGATGACGATACGGCCGTTTGTCGCAGCAGCTCAATCCCCCAAACGGTGGGAAACGTGAATTTCAACGCCGTAAAAACGGTTGACATTGAATGAATGGGAATAAGTGCGCCGGAAATCAACAGGGCAAGATTGGAAAACAGCGTGACTACCGGACCGACAGATTTGTATACCAACGCCAATCCGGTCAGGGCCAACCCGATACCGGCTGTACCCACCAGGGTGAGGAGAATGATCAGCCAGGAAAGCGGCGTGAGCAGCAGCGGGAGCTTGAGAATGGTTGTCAGGAGGAGGGCAAGAACGGCCGTTTCCCCAAAATAACGCAGGGCCAAAACGGCCGTGCGCAGCAGCACAATTTGCAGAAGCGACCAGGGTGATAAAAACAGCATAGCCAATGTACCCATCCGCGATTCTTCCTCAATCATGCGTGGCATAGCGGCCAGCAGCTTCATACATAGATACCAGACCAGAAAGCCAAGTAGAGAATCCAACTGTCGTCCGGGACCATAAGATGCACCGTGCCGGTCTGCCAGGTTCTAGAAAAGCAGCATCAGAATCGGAAAGATAGCGACATGCAGCAGCAGCGAGCTGACTGCACTAACACGATACGACCACCAGAGCGTGCGCATCCGGCGTAGTTCATTGAGGAAAAGGTGTGGTAACTGTTTCATCGGTTAATAGTGTCCCAGCGTGCCTGCATGTCTAGCTTTGTTGCCGGCCCATTTTAGTATGAATAGGCCGATGATGAGGTAAACGGCCGTATTCACAACCAGACTATAAAAATCGCTGCTGACGGCAATCTGCCAAAAATCTGCACCCTCCACCAGCATCTTCCGCAGCAAATCAATGCCGATGGAAAGCGGCAAGAAGCGACTAGCTTGGTACAGGATGGGAATGCCCTCTAATGAAGACAACGCGCCGCTGAAAAAGAGGAGCGCGGTAGCCAGCGGCATGGTGATCGACTCCACGTTTTTGGTAATCAAGTGCAGGCCAGTGATGGCAAAGGCCAGGCCGAAAGCGCTGCCGACGGTCAGCAGATAGATAACGATGCTTCCCGGCATGATAATCACGGGGATACGCAGCAGCGGCATGATGATCAGCGCCATCAAAATCACGCGCAGGGTGTAATAGAGGATGAATGTGCAGCTGCGAGCAAAGAGAATCAGACTCACAGATTCGCCGCTCATCCATACCTGCTCCAGTGTGCCGAATTGAGCATCATCGGCTACGGAAACGGCCGTTTCCGCCATGCAGCCACCAGCCACTCGCCAGGTCAAATAGCCAATCAACGCTGACAATCGCGCCCAGCGGTCGAAGTTTCCATCGGTGACCAGATCGAAAACCCCGGTGACGATCAAAAAGCCGAGCACAAAAAAGAGCTGGTCTGCCAGCAGAGAAACCCAATAAGACCGCTCGATACGGATCAGCTTCGTTATTTCAGCTTGAATGAGATGATAGGATTGCATCATGAGACGTGTTTCCTTCAATTAGTGACAGGAACAGCTCCTCTAAATTGGTTTCGCGGCGTTGGATGCTGAGGATGGTCTGGCCATATTCATCCAGGTAGGGGTGTAGTTAACATCCTTGACACAAGAGACCACTTTATGAGAGAAGCAACAATTGCATACCTTACAGGCTACCACTCGAGAGGAATCGCATCTGTTTGCTGATAACCTCCGTTATTAACCATAT
>QQUD01000748.1 GCA_008501785.1 Chloroflexota bacterium | reverse complement strand
GGTGCAGCCCTTGTTGTGAGGGGAGCAAAAAGTTTTTCGGCTCGCGTCCCCAGATGAACAGGAGTGCGTTGCGCAAAATAAAGGCCAGCCCCACAGAGGTGATCAACATCACCAGCGGATTTGCACTGCCCAACGGCCGAAACAGATATTTGTGAAACAGTACCCCTATCAGCCCAACGAGGGCCAACCCCACAATGACCGAGATGATGATGTTGGGAACTTCCGCTACCCCCCACCCGCCCAACACTTGATTCAACTGCCAGACAATAAATGCTCCCAGTGCCAGACTGTCACCGTAAGCAAAATTGATGAAATTTACCGTTTTAAACAGCAAGGAAAGACCAATCGCACCCAATGCAATAATACTCCCCTGAATAACGCCAAAACCGATAAATAAAGGGATTAAATCCCAATTAATTTCCATGATGTCAGCTCCTGTAGAAATAGCTTTCAGCTATCAGCCGTCAGCTTTCAGTTTTTCATGGACCGTCCGTGTTCCTTCTATCCGTGTTAACTTTCCATTGTCTAAACTGAAATTCAAGAACCCAAGTCCGGGGTTATTGAACACACCCCGGACTTCGTCAAAGGCTCCCGGCCAACAAATTACTTATTGTTGGCTAATTTTTTCCAATACTTGCTGCAATGTATCGCCAATATCGCCTTGGGTAATGCTGGCAGTGCGATTTAAAGTGCCACCTTGAATCTCGACAGCCCGCAGCGCAGTGATCACATCGCCAAAGTCATTAAAGTCTTGTGCGCCTGCCAAACCGTCGTAGTCAACCGCTTGGCCTGAAGCGAGCATCGCTTTACCATCGGCAAAGTTCGTAACCATTTCACCAGGACCGTTGGCCACTTCGCGCAGATTGGCGATTACACCCTCTCGGCCTACTTCTTCAGAAGCTTCCAAAGCAAGTGCTACAATCACCATCGCATCGTAAGCATTGGCCGAAAAGGCCGGTACGCCTTCGACGCCGCGTTTTTCTTCCAAACGTCCTTGCCATTCAACAAAGCGGTCACTCAGTTCGGGTGCTGGATTCACTGCCATCACGCCTTCACCCGTGTCGCCAGTTGCTTCGGCAAATGGGTCATTCACAAAGTCGGTGCCTAACCAGGTGCCGCCTAAACCAAGCTCGTTCTTTTGCGCAAAGAATACGGCTGAACTGTCAGGACCCCCTTCAAAAAAGATGACATCAGGACTGTTTGCGCTCACTTCGATCAGCTCAGAGCGGTAAGAAGATGCGCCTTCGACGTAAGTTACATCAGCGACAATTTCTAATCCGAGCACTTCAGTTGCAGTGCGCAAGACACCACCAACGCTGGCTGCACTTTCTGTATCCGCAAAGAAGAGTGCTACTTTTTCTGCTCCCAATTCATTTTTGGCAAACCATGCCATGCCTGTTCCCATCACGGTATCTGATGAAACCGTACGGAAGACATATTCCCCACCCAGAGTGTCTAAGGCTGTTGTACCCGCCGTTGGCGAAATTTCCGCCACACCACGCTCCTGTACCAAAGGCATCACCGATCGAATGGTCAGCGATGTCGGGCCAATTAAGGCAACAACTTCGTTGACATCGAGCATTTTGGTGGCTCCAGCAATGGCAGCAGCGGCAACGGCTTCGCTATCTTCGATGAATATTTCGATTGGCCGACCATGCACACCACCAGCCGCATTAATGTCTTCAACAGCTAACTCAATCGCCGGAATCGCATCTGCAACCCAGCCAACTGGACCGGTCGCAGGCAACAATACACCAATCGGAACAGGGTCGCCGGAGGCTTCATCTGCCATTTCCTCGGCTGGTTCTTCCACAGGTTCTTCGGTGGGTTCTTCGGCTGGTTCTTCGGCCACTTCTTCTTCAACCATTTCTTCTTCGACTGGCTCTTCTTCAGCCATTTCTTCTTCGTCAGCTTCTTCTTCCGTTGTGGTGGAGGCAACGGGTTCGCTTTCTTCAACTTCTGGCTCAGTTGCCGCGCCTCCGCAGGCAGCTGCAAAAGTCAGAATTAGAGCAAGCAGTGCAATCAACAAAAATCGACGATTCATAAAGGTTTCCTCCTCAAACTAAAACAGATTAATAAAACTTTCTGATTCTTTGGGAATTTATGGGTGGGGATCGTAGGTGTTGACCTATGGATTAGATGGTCTTATCCCGTCCAACTTTAGGCGACCACAAAGGTGCGCCTTGACAATTGGTTTGACTCTCCATGACTCCCTATTGAACCAACTTGCCTTAATCATAGATGAGGGGAATAGAATAAGGTATCGTTCGTTGTGGGAAATGACGAACGATAGAAAGAACGAATTAATTACGAGAAAGAGGGAGGCGAACTAGGAAAAGAGGCCTAACGAACTAGTTCTTTTTGGGAGAAGAGGTGTCTTGAGAGGACGATTTTGCCATCTGCACGGCTTCGTACCGGCTGTTGACTTGTAGTTTATGTAAAATTGAGCGCATATGTGCTTTTACGGTATACAGGCTGACGGTCAGCTCTTCGGCCACCTCTTTATCACCAGCGCCTTGAGCCACGTATGACAACACTTCTCGCTCTCTGGGAGTGAGCTGATCCATCACTTCGTTGGGTTCGGTTGGTTGGTCTGGCACAAGCTCTGCCAGACGGCGAAATTCGGCCATAATGCGAGCCGCCATGGCGCGGGTAATGGCCGCATCTCCACGATGTGCCGCTCGCAGCATATCGACTAACTGACGGGTTTGCACGGTTTTGAGAAGATACCCGATTGCGCCACTTTTGACGGCCTCGAACAGTTTGTCGTCTTCGTCACGCACGGTCAGAATCACAATGCGTGCGTCTGGCTGCTCACGCCGAATCAAACGGGTTCCTTCTAGCCCATCGCTTCCGGCCATGTTGATGTCCATCAAAATAACATCTGGGCGCAACTCCCGCGCTTTGACCAACGCTTCTAATCCATCAAATGCTTCACCAACGACTTCCATATCTGGCTGCAAATTGATGGCATTAACGATGCCATCTCGAAAAAGGGGGTGATCATCGACGACCAGAATCCGAATTTTACTCATCATCACTCTCCAAAGGCCAATTCACAGTGATTCGTGTGCCATTACCTGGACTGGAATCAATTGTTAGCTCACCACCAATGCGTTCGGCACGGGCTTGCAAGATGCTCAAGCCGAAATGTTTACGGCCGTCTTCTGGCCTCACCCCAGGGACAAAACCAACCCCATCATCGACAATCAACAATTCTCCATCTGCTCCCAAATGATGGCAGCTCAGAGAAATCGTATTTGCCTGCCCGTGCCGCACAGCATTGAGCAATGCCTCACGGGCAATCTTCTCCAAATTTGTGATGCGATCTTTATCCATGAGTATCGGCCTGTCATCTAAATCGAGATTGATTTCCAGATTGTACTCTTCGTGGAAGGTGTTGAACAATGTTTGCAAAGCGGCTTGCAGTGGGGCTGGCGGCGGTGGCGTTTCGCGTAAATCGTTGATGTAGGCACGTCCTTCCTGGGAAGCGGCTTCGAGGACGGTGCACAGTCTGGTTAGCTGTTGTGAATATTGTGGCAGTTGGGTGTCTTTCATCTGATCTAGCTGGAGATAGAGATAGCCTAAGGTTTGTAACAATCCATCATGCAATTCGGCACTAATGCGCTCTCTTTCTTCTAAAATGGCAACTTGATTGGCCTGTCGCCGAGATTCTTGCATCGATTGTAAGCCGTCCAGAGTGATCCCTATTTGTTCACCAATTGATCTAAGCAGCGCAAGTTCTTCTGGGGAATAGGTGCGGTGGGTGCGTGTCATCACATCGAGCACACCCAGCACGGTGTCATGTGCTCTAATGGGGATTGCGACTAAACTGCGCAGGCCGGATTGAACGGCCGTTCCCTTCACCGCATTCGGATTACTTTTAATATCTTCCACCACCACAATCTCACCCGTTTGTGCGGCACGACCCGTGGCACCTTCCCCAAATGCCATCACGCCGACCTGAATACGCATCGAATCAGGCATGTTGTGTGCCGCAATTAGCCGTATCTGCGGCACTTCTGGGTCAACCAACCACAGACCGCCCATTTCAACACCCATTACCTGTAAAGATTGTTCGAGCGCGGTTAACATCACTTCGTTTTGGTCGAGTGAGCGGCTGGCAGTGGTAATCACACGAGATAGGGCTGATAGCTGGCGGGTGCGTTGGGCAACGTGGGTTTCGAGGGTGTCGGCAGCTTCAAGCAACTGTCCGCGTGACTGCTGCAAACGCAAACGCATGATTTCAAAGCTGTTTGCCAGCGTGTGAAATTCGCCCTGCCCGCCTAAATTCACTTCGGTTTCCAGGTCTCCCAGGGCGATACGATCCGCGACTTGATTGAGCGCTTCTACCGGGGCCACGATGATTTGTTCGGTGTACCACAAACCGACCAGCAGAATGATGACGGTGCTCACAAACAGGGTGGCGTACATGCCGCGCACCATGCCTGTATTTGCATCTTGGCGGGTTTGCACCGCCAGGGTGGCTTGATTGAGTGAATCTGCTAAGGATTGGTCGATGGTTTGTAGCTGTTGGTAAACGGCCGTATCTCCAGTCTGCTGTTGCACATCTATCACGGCCTGTTGGTAAACAGGCAAAAGCGTAATCGCTTGTTCGAGCGGCTCGATCACCAGTGCATCGTCCGCAGGTGGCCTATTGGCATTACCATGAAGGAGCAGCAGCAAAGATTGTTCAATATCGAGTTGAGATGATGCTGCCCCGGCGGTAGTTTGGTTAATTTGTGTTTTAATGTGGGAGAGGGTGGCGAGAACGGCCGTGTCCTCATCAATCGTCCGACTGACACCATTTGCAATCGAAATGGTAATCACCACCAGCAAAAAGATCCCCAGGAAAAAAATAAAACCTGTGCGAACCCGGATGCTAATGGTAGACAGCGGATGTCGTTGAGGAGCTAACCCTTCGGATGTCATGATGTATTTTCAACGGCTGCTAACTTTTCTGCCTCGTCAGCAACGGTGAGTGCGTCGATAAACGGGTCCAAATCGCCGTCGATGACGGTTTGCAGGTTGTGGCTGGAAAAGCCGATGCGGTGGTCGGTGACGCGGGATTGTGGGTAATTGTAGGTGCGAATTTTTTCGCTGCGATCCCCGCTGCCTACTTGCGATTTACGCTCGGCAGCAATGGCTGCATTTTGTTTTTCTTCTTCGGCCTCTTGCAGCCGCGCTTGGATAATGGCAATGGCCAGGTGTTTGTTTTGCGTCAGGCTGCGCTCTGATTGAATTTTGACCATGAGGCCGCTGGGTCTATGGATGACACGCGCCGCCGTCGCGTTTTTCTGCATGTGCTGTCCACCGGGACCCGATGAAAATTCGGCCGTGATGTCTAAATCGCGCATGTCGATGGTAATGTCTACATCATCAATTTCGGGCATCACAGCCACAGTAATGGTACTCGTGTGAATGCGTCCTTGTGATTCAGTGATCGGCACACGCTGTACGCGGTGAACGCCGCTTTCGTATTTAAAACGTGAATAGGCACCTTTGCCCCTAACCATTAAAATGACTTCTTTGTAACCACCCACACCAGTCCGGTTTTCTTCAAGAATGCTGGTTTTCATTTTGTGGGTTTCGGCATAGCGTGTGTACATGCGCAGCAAATCAGATGCAAAAATGCCAGCCTCATCCCCACCGGCTCCAGCACGGATTTCGATGTAGACGTTTTTGTCATCACGTGGGTCTTTGGGAATTAACAAAGTGCGCATTCTTTGTTCGAGTTTGGGCAATTGCTTGCGAATGGTTTTGATTTCCTCGGCTGCCAGTGCCGCCATTTCGGGGTCATCGGCTAGTTCTGCCAATTCTTGCGCTTCTTCTAATTCGGCCGTTAGTTTTTCGTGTTGTTTAAAAGTGTTGACCAATGGTTCCATGTCTGACCGCTCTTGGGCCAGTTCGGTGAGCTTGACGTGGTCGGCCAAAACGGCCGGATCGCTCATTTGGACTTCGATTTCTTCATATCGGGCAACGACTTGTTGTATTTTGTCGATCATAGTAGTTCCATTCTTGCCGGGAAGGGGCAAGGTGCAAGTAAGAAAATTTGTGGTTTGTGTTTTTGTTTTGTTAACCACGGGTTGTGATTTGCGATTATAGCGGTTAGGGGTAGTGCGTCAAGGAGAGTGCGTAGCCGCGATTTCCGAATCGCGCCTGTTGCATAAAGCGCGATTCGGAAATCGCGGTTACAAGTTTCGGTTTGCAGGCGTGCCAGGCAGGGGGTTAGTTTTCGAGGGGCATGAGGGTTGTGAGGGCTTTTTCAACAAGTGTGCTTGCCAGTTCGGGTTGTTCGTGGTTGATGAAGACGATGACGGTGACATCGTGCTCGGGCAGATACCACATTTGATTGCTAAAGCCGAAGCTGGTGGTGTCATAGCCCCACATTTCGCCCCATTGGGAGTCGCGGCGCATGATGCCGATGCCGTATGCAGTGCCGTCCCCCATATCGATGGTGGTGAGGAGTTCGGAACGGCCGTTTTCCCCCGAAAGCGCCCTGTTATAAAAAGCAGGTGCAATTTTGCCCAGGTCCAGCGCGCTGGCAACGATACCTAGATCAGCTAGCCCGCGCCCATCGTCGTAGGGGGCGGTGCTTTCGATTTTGCCATCGCCGTCTACGTCAGTGTATCCTGGAATGTGACTGCCGGTTGTGTCGGCAATCGGTTCATAATATGTGTCTTGCAAATTGAGTACATCAAAAATGCGGTCTTGGGTTTCTTCTTGTAACGTGTCTTCAAAAACGCTGTTGAGGACGAGCTGCAGCAGCAGGTAGTTGGTGTTGGAGTAGGCAAATGCTTCACCTGGCGCGTTGGTTGGTTCTAAATCGTAGGCGAAGGTGATGAGTTCTTCTGGCTGCCATCCGCGTTTTTCTTTAGCGAGAACGGCCGTCCAAAACTCAGGATTGTCGCGGTAATCAGCAATGCCGCTGGTCATGTTGAGCATTTGGCGCACGGTGATCTGGTCGCTGTTGGGAATGCCTGCGGCGATGTCCGGCATCACTAAAATGCCCAGCGTGTCATCCAGCGAGAGATCGCCTTCTTCTACCATTTGCACAACGAGGGTGCTGATGAATGCTTTGGTGATGCCGCCAAGGCGAAAATGGTTGACAGTGCGAACGGCCGTTTCCCGTTCTTGATTCGCCACCCCCCGCGCAAACACCTGTTCACCCGTTTCCTGTCCTCGGGTATACAAAACCACCCCCGGCCCGTCTTCATCAACCGTCTCTTCCATCATCGCCAACAAAGCATCGTAAGCATCCCGCTGCGTACGACACCCTGTACCCAAAACAACAACCAAAACGAGTAAAACCGAGACCACTTTGCGAACCACTGCCATTGATTTCTCCCAAAAGCTGGTCAGCAATTCAGCCTATCAGCCTGGAAAGCTGAAATGCTGAAGTGCTGAAATGCTGAAATACTAAATATCGCATTTTATGCCACCCCCATCCCCACGGCAAGCATCCATCGCTGTATGTCATCTGTTTTTGCGCAGTCTGTCAGGATTTCGTAAGGATTTGGGGCATGGTTTGATTTATG
>QQUD01000770.1 GCA_008501785.1 Chloroflexota bacterium | reverse complement strand
CATCCCAGAATCAGTAATCATGTGTGCCAAACGTGAGGCAGGATAATCGGGGTCTAGCGGCACGTAAGCACCACCTGCTTTCCAAATTCCCAACAGCGCCACAATCATGTCGATTGAGCGCCGCATTGACAACCCCACCAGGGAGTCGGGCTGCACACCATTGGCTTGCAGGAAATGGGCAAATTGGTTGGCACGTTGGTTGAGTTGTTGGTAGGTTAGCGAGTAGGTTTGGCATGTTACGGCCGTTTCCCCCCCCACCTTCTCCACCATATCCTCAATCAACTCAAACACAGGCCGTGAGTCATAAACCGTATCCGTTGCATTCCAATCCAACAGCAGCATTTCACGTTCCATCGTGGGCATCAAATCAATGCCACCCAACAGTAACGTATCTGATTCACTTACCTCAGCCAGTAAATTGCCATAGTAACCCAACCAGCGCTCAATCGTCTCCGGTGCAAACAAATCAATGCTAAAATCACAATCTGCCTGCAACGTGCCAGCTTCTTCGTACAAATTCAGGAACATGTCCCAGTTGCTGGCTTGCTTCGGGACTTCACGAATCAATGCCTGATCCACACCTGCAAACGGCACTTCCGGCACTTTGCGGTCCAGGTTAAATACAATTGCCACCAGTGGCGACCGGCTGGCATCTCGCGGCACCTTCAATGCTCGCAGCAGCGTCCCTAACGTCACCGGCTGCGCGTCTTGTGCATTCAAAAAGTCATCTTTCACCTGCTGCAACAAATCGGCAAAGGGTGTCCCGTTGTCCATTTGTGCTCGAATCGGCAAAATGCCAACAGCATGGCCTAGTAAATTCATCATACCAGACACGGCTTGCCCAGCAGTATGAATCCCAATCACCTGATCGCCTTGCCCAGACAATCGGAACAGCAGCGCTTTGTAAGCCGCCAACATGTAGACAAAAAGACTAACATTATTGCGTGCCGCCGCCGCTTTTGCTTTCGCAATCAACGATTCATCAAATTCGAAGTGGACCGAGCCAGCCTGATAGGTTTTAACCGGTGGCCGTGGATAGTCGGTGGGCATTTCTAGCGGCTCGGGCAGGGTAGCAAATTTATTTTGCCAATAGGTGATGAGATTACGGCCGTTTTCGCCACTCAACTCCTCCTTCTCCCAAGACACATACTCACGGTAACTGTCCGCATCCTCCAATTCAGGTAACTTACCCTCTGCCTGAGCATTGTAAATGTCACGAACCTCGTCAATCACAATCACCGCTGACCAGCCGTCATACACAATGTGGTCAGCGAGAAAGTGGAAAACAAACTCGTTTTCTTGCAGCTTAATCAATTTGGCATGAACCAGCGGTCCATTCACCAAATCAAAAGCCGTCGTCATATCTTTGTCGAGCGTCTCAGCAAGTTTTGTTTCAGCAGCGTCTGGTGTCAGGTCAGACCAATCGTAGAAAGGCACCTGCACCAGCTTCGACGCTGCACGTTTCTGCCAGTCGCCCTCAGGCGAGAAACGCATGTGTAATGCATCATGCCTATAAATCACCGCTTGCGCAGCCTGGCACAGCAAGGCCGGACGAACAGCACCCCGCAAGCGTATACTAAAAGACTCGTTATAAGAGGTGGCGGCCGTTTTGCTCAATTGAGAGGCCAGAAAAATCTCCTGCTGCCCCTCCGTTAGCGGAAAAGGGTCAGCGATTCCCTCTGGTGCAGGTGGCAAAAATCCGCCATCCTGCAAATCAACAACCGCCTTTTTGAAAGCATTCTTCACAAATTCAATGTCTTCATCACTATGCGCAACTGAGAAAAAGCAATTTTGGGCAAATGTAAACACATACACGCCATTTTGAATCAAGTGATAGAAAAGCAAATCAGGATGTGCAAAATCGGTCGGGACTTCGACTCGGAACCAAGAGCTAAAATGATTGATTTTGATCGGGACCTGACGTTCGTCAAAGAAGAAATTCATTTCTTGTGCAAACTGAGCGGTGCGATCATTCATCCAATCTTGCAAATGCGGATTGGCTTTCAAATGCGTCAAAACCGCTTTCGCCGCCGCCAACGCCAATGGATGCCGCACAAACGTCCCGGCAAAGAAAGTTAGGTCAGCTTCAGGAATAGAGTCATCCCCATATTGCCACCAGCCACCGTCAATACCGTCCATATATTTTTTCGCACCAGCAACGACACCAATCGGCATCCCGCCACCAACAATTTTGCCGTAGCAGCAAATATCTGGTTGAATGCCATAATATTGCTGTGCACCACCTTGCGCTACGCGGAACCCTGTAATCACTTCATCGAAAATCATCGCAATCTCATTTTCTTGCGTCAGTTTGCGAATTTCTTGCAAAAATGCTTGAGGGCGATTTTCAGGATGACGGCTTTGAATTGGCTCAATCAAAACGGCCGCAATATCATCTGCATTATCGCGAATGAATGCCAGCGAAGCATCTGTGCCATAATCCAAAATATAGGCGCTCGCGACCGAATCTTCGGTGATGCCGGGTGCGGCTGGCATCGTATGCAGCTCGCCATTCATCACTTGTGGACGCGCCAACACTTCATCAAACACGCCATGATAATCGCCTGAGAAATAAACAATCTTGTCGCGTCCGCTGTAAGTCCGCGCCATCCGCAAAGAAGCCATCACCGCTTCAGACCCTGTGTTACAGAATGAAACACGTTCCAAACCGGTTATTTCACGAACCAATCGCGAAACTTCACCAGCCAAACGCATCTGTGGACCAATTTCCACACCGCGATCAAGCTGTTCTCTCACAGCATCGGTTACATAGTCGGGTGAATGCCCCAAGAAGCCAATGCCAAAACCGGTGGTAATGTCAACATATTCATTGCCATCAATATCCCACACGCGTGAGCCTTTCGACTTAGTCGTCACAACTTGATAAACAAGCTCTTTCCAAATCTGACGAAATCCGGCAACCGTACGCGGATCGGCCTGCACGTCCCGATTTTCTTGTGCCATTTTCTTAGAGGTTGGCGTTTTTGCAGTCAACTTTTCAATCAACGCATCCAAATGTGCTTGCTGTTGTTTGGTTAATGCGCCGCCTTTCTCTTTCTTGATGGTTTTGTACGGACCAAAACGGACATGCTTTACTTCATCACCTTCTGCCTTCACAGGTGCCTGTGGGCGCATTCTTTCTACTTCAACAACCTTTTCGACAACCCGCGGAGCAGCTTGGGGTTGTGCTGCCTGAGGTTGTGCTGCCGGTTGCGCTTGGGGCATCTGTGGCATGTTTGGCATTTGTGGCATCATGCCATAACCGCCCATCATCATCGCCATTTGCTGCTGCAGGTACTGCATCATTTGCTGCATCTGCATCATTTGCATTTGCATCGGGTTGGCCATGCCCATCATCGGGTTTTGCATGGGCATGTTCATTTGTGGCATCATCTGCGGAGCCATTTGCATCCCTTGCGGCATGTTTGGCATCTGTGGCATTCCCGCTGATGGCTGTGCAGGCATCTGTGGGTTTGGCTGCGCTGGTGGCTGTGCTGGTTGTGCTGGGGCTGCGGCTTGTGGTGCAGGTTCTGGGTCTGCATAGGCATGAGCCGGCAGCTTTTCAGCACAATATTCAGCCAAGCTGTCGATGCTGGAAACGTCTTCGAGCAGCTTGCGGAAACGAATTTGCACTTTCATCTTCTTTTTTAACACGGTGCTGACTTGGGTGAGAGTAAGGGAATCGTATCCCATTTCCATGAATGATGTTTGGAAATTGTCTGGCTCAATCTCAATGCCAGATAATTCGTACATTAGCTGGGCTAATGCGTCTGCGATGTTCTTTTGTCGACTCATTTGCAAGTCTCCTTTTGTTTGCAATGCTTGCATGGGTGGGTTTTGGTGGTTTGTAAGGTTTGGTTGGTTGGAAACGGCCGTATTCCCCCCATTCAGTGCCGGTGGTTCAATCCAATGCCGTTTTCGTTCAAATGGATACGTTGGCAGCGGAACGCGTCGCCGCGTTTCGCCTTCATAAAATGCATCCCAATCTACTTTGATACCGGCCATCCATAGGCGACCCAACCCTTCTAAAACTGCGTGTAACGCGGGAGGCGGATTTTTGGGATGACCAAGCGAATCAATCACTATTTGTTTCGCTTCTTTATTAACATGTTGCAGTGCTGCGTTGCTCAACGCTTTGCCAGGACCCACTTCGAGTAAAACACGTCCTGGCTCTTCTTGCAGCACGCGCACGGCTGGGCTAAACAAAACTGCTTGCCGCAGCTGTTTCACCCAATAATTGGGGTCGGCAGCTTGTTCATCAGTCATCCATGTGCCAGTGACAGTGGAAACGATAGGCAAGTTTGGTGGATTCAATTTTGCTTGCGCCACGATGTCATGAAATGGGGCCAAAATTGGCTCCATCATTTCAGAATGGAATGCATGAGAGGTGTGCAGTTGGATCGTGTCCAAGTCTTGGGCCGCCATGCGCTTGTCGAATGCATCAATGGCTTCAGTCGGACCTGAAACGATACAAATGCCGGGTGCGTTGTGGGCTGCGAGAGAGATGCCGCTGGTGAGAAACGGCCGTAACTTTTTCACCGTCATCCGCACCGCCCGCATACTGCCCCCAGGCAAATCCTGCATCAACTGCGCCCGGTTCGCAATAATCGTCAGCGCATCCTCCAGTGAGAAAACACCAGCCAACGCCGCCGCTACAAATTCACCAACGCTGTGTCCAACCATCACATCCGGCTGCACACCCCAGGATTCCCACAATTGCGCCAGCGCGTAAGACACCATAAAAATAGCAGGCTGTGCCAATCCAGTTTGCTTCAATTTTTCAGCAGATGCAGCCAAATCATCGCCACCCGGATACAGTACAACGCGCATATCCACATCAAGCAGCGGCTGCAAAATGTCTGCACATTGGTCAATTGCTTCACGGAAAACAGGCTCTTGTTCATACAACTCAAGACCCATATTCACATATTGCGACCCTTGTCCAGGGAACATAAAAACCAGACTCGGTTCATCCATCTGTAATTGATGTTTAGCACCCTGCTTTTTATCTTGCAAAGCTGAAATCGCATCTTGCACATCCTGTACAACCAGCACACGTCGGAAATTGTGCTCAGTGCGGCCAACATTCAAAGTGTAGGCAACATCAGCCAAATCAACCTGACTGGCTTCTAAATGGGTCGCTAGGTTCTGTGCCTGCGCCACCAATGCCGCTTCTGTTTTTGCCGACAACATTAACAACTGTCGTTTGCGAGATTCCGAGCCCTGTACTGTTTCCGGTGCTTCTTCCAAAACAACATGGGCGTTTGTCCCCCCCACACCAAACGAACTAACGCCCGCACGACGTGGTGCATCACCCTTTGGCCAGGGAGTCCGTTTATTCACAACGTAGAATGGGCTGCTGTCAAAATCAATTTCAGGATTGGGGTTTTCGTAATGAAGTGTTGGTGGGATTTCTTCGTGCTGAAGTGCCAGAACTGTTTTCATCAATCCTGCCACACCAGAAGCCGCGTCGAGATGTCCGATATTGCTTTTTACCGAACCAACCGCACAAAACTGTGTCTTGTCTGTTTTTTCGCGGAATGCTTTGGTCAAAGCCGCTATTTCAATGGGGTCGCCAATGGGCGTTGCTGTGCCGTGTGCTTCGATGTAGCTGATTGAATCTGGCTCAAAACCAGCAACCGCTTGCGCCATTGCTATCACTTCAGCTTGTCCATCAATACTGGGAGCAGTGTAGCTAGCTTTGTGTGTGCCATCATTATTCAAAGCGCTGCCTTTAATGACAGCTAAAATATTGTCGCCATCGGCTACTGCGTCTCCCATTCGCTTCAACAAAACGACACCCAGCCCGCTAGCAAACACGGTTCCCGATGATTTGGCATCAAAGGGTCGGCAATGTCCATCAGAGGAACGCATGCCTCCTTCCTGATAGATGTAGCCGCGTTCCTGCGGCAAAAAGAGACAAACACCGCCTGCCAGCGCCATGTCTGATTCATAATTTTGTAGGCTTTGGCAGGCTAACGAAACGGCAACCAGCGACGTCGAACAAGCTGTTTGCACATTGATGGCTGGACCTGTCAGGTTCAATAGGTACGAGGTACGCGTTGGCAAATAATCTCGTTCGTTATTGATCATGTGCATAAATGATTCAACAGATTGCAAACGAACAAAGCCCTCGATAGATTCACGGTCTGGGGAAAGGTTGTAAAATAGGTAGCTGTTCATGAAGCTGCCGGTAAACACGCCAACCGCACCTGGATATTTGTTAGGTGCATGGCCTGCATTTTCCATGCATTCCCAGGCAATTTCTAACCAAAGCCGCTGCTGAGGATCGATGGAACGGGCTTCACGCGGATTAATACCAAAAAAGTCTGCATCAAACAGCTCGACATCATCTAAAATGCCGGTGGCAGGTACGTAATCTGGGTCATCTTTCATCTCATCGTAGTCTGGCTCAATGGCTTGTAGTTCTGCGTCAGTCAAATGTCGCAGCCCTTCAACACCATTGATAAGGTTGTTCCAAAATTCGTCTAAATTACGTGCCTTGGGAAATCGTCCGGCCATGCCTACGATTGCAATTCCATCAAGGATGTCATCTTTGCTCATTGTCGCCTTGTCTCCAATAATGTGGTTTCAGTGAATAAGCTAACTGCGGCGTGCTCTCTGTCGTGCTAAATTCCGCTTTTTTTGACGGTTAACTGCATCTCGTCGTTTAGCAGCCCGGTCATCAATCTTTTGTGACGCTTTGCCATTGATAGATGTGCTGGTGTCTGTCAAGTGTTCAGCCAATGTGCGAACGGTTCGATATTGGAAGAGATCGTGAACGGCTAATTGGCTTTGGAAGTTGTTACGTATCTTGTTCAGCACGCGCACAATCAGTAATGAATCGCCGCCTAAATCGAAAAAGCTGTCATTCACGCCAATGTTGTTGACCAGCAGCACATCTTCCCAAATGGTTGTTAGTTTTTTCTCAGCTGGTGTGCGCGGTGGCACAAACATGTTGCCTAAATCGGGGCGTTCGCCATCTGGTTTGGGCAACGCCAATCGATTGATTTTGCCATTGGCGGTGAGCGGGAAGGTTTCTAATGTGATAAAAGTTGCCGGAACCATGTAGTCTGGCAGTTTTGTTTTTGAGAAGTTACGCAAATCGCTCACTTTTGGCGTTGTGCCAGCTTGCGGAATCACGTACCCAACGAGATGTTTGCTGCCTGCAGGTGTGGTTTGGGCCACGATTACCGTATCTTGCACACCGCTATGCTGGGTAACAACGGATTCAATTTCGCCCAATTCAATGCGAAACCCTCGAATTTTTACCTGATTGTCGATACGGCCCAGGCAATCCAGTGTGCCATCGGCATTGTAACGGGCTAAATCACCGGTTTTGTAAATGGTGTCGCCAGTTCGATATGGATTCGGCAAAAAACGATCTTGAGTTAATTCGTCGCGGTTGAGATAGCCTTGGGTGACGTCAGCGCCACCGATACAGAGTTCACCGATGATACCAACGGCCGTTTGCTGCAAATGCTCATCGAGAATGTAAACGCTGGTGTTGTCGATGGGACGGCCGATTGTGATCGGCACATTTCCTGGCTAAACTTTGGAAAT
>QQUD01001115.1 GCA_008501785.1 Chloroflexota bacterium | reverse complement strand
AATCACCGCCGCCGCCAAAAAGCGGCAGACCTGCTGGCAGGCCCAACTCCTTTGCTGGCCCCGCTTGCAGCTTCCCGGCCACATCCGTCGCCCCAATCACTTTAGGCAGATGCGCCAAATCAACATCAAACGTGCGGCACAAACCTTCATGCCATTCCAACTTACCAGGGCGCGTGTCAAACAAAAACGTGGCGTGAGCCGAGTCATACCCCATCGCAAACTCACCCGTACTGCGCAGCACCAGATAATCCTTCACATCCATCCACCTGTGCATTGCCGCAAACACATCTGGCTCGTTATCATGCACCCAAAGGTATTTCCACAGCGGGTCTTTCACAGTTGCGGCCGCACCCCCAGTCACTTGCAGCCAGCGCAGCAGTTTGAAAGCATTCCAGCCATTGATTTTGATCAGCCCATCATAGAGGTAACGTTCAATTTGTACCGAAGAACGGCTGTCCATGTAGCTCAATGGATTGCGCAAGGCCACACCATTTTGATCAACAGGAATAAACCCCTGCATCTGCGCACAAAATGCCATGCCCTGGATCGCATCTGGTGTAATGCCCGATTGCTGAATAACTTTTTTTGTGGACTCCGTGATCGCCGCCCACCATTCATCCGCTTTTTGCTCCACACCCCCATTTTCTAAAATGTACAGCGGATACTCAACAAGGTGAGAATCTACCAGCTCGATACTTTTTCCCAATCGATACAGGCATGCTTTATTACCTGTAGTTCCAACATCGTGAACAAGAACGAACCGGTGATCATTATTCATGTAAATCTCCTGAGAGTGCGGCTCATATTACCGCTTAAAATGACCGCCCAACATCAGTTACATCCCGTTTGACAACCACTTTTTGGAAATTGGAGTTTTCGATCAGTTCTTCCAGTTTCTCGGCATAAGCAGCCGCATCCATTGGTAAATCAATAGTGTGTCCCAAGAATGACGACAACATAATGGCATTCCCAAGCTCAAGTGAATTAATGCCTTCAACCGCTGGTGCGATTAGTTCTTCATCGTCAAGAATAGCATTAGCAAAATTTTCGATGATTAGTTTATGACCTGCCTCCCCATGATGTTCAAAGGGGATTTCTATTTTCCAATTTTCCACAGGCTCATACCCGCTAATCGATGTTTTAATGTACTCAATGGATGAATATCTGTTGCGGTAAAAGGTTAATACGCCATCTTCAAATGTGAGTTTGCCCTTCTCTCCCACAATTTCTAAGCGATTGGTGCCGGGTGATTCGGCAGTCGATGTAATCAAGTGCCCAATCATACCATTTTCATATTCAAAATACCCCGTCACTTCGTCTTCAACCTCAATATTGTGGTATTTGCCAATGGACGCAAATCCGGTGATGCGTTTGGGCATCCCCACAAGCCACTGATACAGATCAATGTTGTGCGGACATTGATTCAGCAGCACGCCGCCACCTTCACCTTTCCAGGTAGCCCGCCAGCCGCCGTTGTCATAGTAACTTTGGGTGCGGAACCAGTCAGTGATGATCCAGGTGGTGCGAAACAGTTTGCCTAATTCACCTTCATCAATCAAGGATTTAATTTTTTTCCAAAATCCATACGTTCGCTGTTGGAACATGCCTGCAAACATCAGCTTTGGGTGCTTTTCGAGGGCAACCTCGTAGGCTGCAATCATTTCTTGCGCAGGCTGAACATGAACACCGATTGGTTTTTCGGTAAGTACGTGGATGCCGCGTTCAAACGCATCGCAGGCAATAGGCGGATGGTCGTAATGTGGGGTCGCAATCAGAATGGCATCAAGCTCAACTTGTTCCAGCATTTCTCGATGATCGTAAAATGCAGGAACGGCATACTGTTCAGCAATTTCGGCTGCCAGAGCTTGATCTGTATCACAGATGGCGGCAAGTTCGGTATTTTCTAAGGCATCAATATCTCTGGCATGCAAGCTGCCCATGACGCCGACACCAATTACAGCAATTTTGATTTTTTCGTTTTGGGTCATTTTGTCATTATCCATAATCTATTTAGCTCCTTGGAATTTCACGGGGAATCACCATTTGTAGGGGCGGGTCTTGTACCCGCCCAGTCGAGGGCGACCACAAGGGTCCGCCCCTACAAGTGATATCAACCTCAAAATTTCCCGTTGAGCCTCAATATCTTTATAAATTCCCGAGGCGATCTGCCATATTTTCAGCTTTGACTGCCAATTCCATCGCCAGGAAGGAGTGTTCCTGGGTCATAGCGGTTTCGGTACGATTGATAATGTCATCGATTAACTGTGGTGCATAAGGCAGAGGTACATCTTTGCAATCGATGTATTGGGTTCCTTTATTATCGACGAGGAAGAGGTGTTCACCACCGGGGCGTCCGGCGAGGTCGATGTATTTGCGCAGTTCGATGTAGCCTTCGGTGCCGGTGATGAATAAACGGCCGTCTCCCCACACCCCCAATCCATCCGGCGTAAACCAATCCACCCGAATATACCCCACCCCACCATCACCCCGCACAGTCACATCCCCAAAATCTTCAAGCTCTGGGTGTTCAGGATGGTGAAAATTGGACACCTGAGACGATACAACTTCCGCAGTTTTCGACCCAGTAAAATGCAAAAACTGGTCGAAATTATGCGAACCAATATCAGTCAAAATGCCGCCGTACTTCTCCTTCACAAAAAACCAGTCAGGACGCGTGTGCAAACGCCGCTGATGCGGACCCATGCTCAACGTTTGAATCACTTTCCCGATAGCCCCAGCTTGGATCAGTTCATCAGCCTTCGCAGCAGCACGGCTCCAAAAACGCTCACTGTAACAAACCGAGTAAATTTGCCCGGTTTCAGCCTGCACGCGGCGCACCTCTTCCAACTGTTCCAGCGTAATCAGCCCAGGCTTATCAACCATATAATCTTTGCCATGCTGCATCACCTTAATGCCCATCGGCGCACGCTCAACAGGAATCCCCGCATTCAACACCAATTGAATGCTTTCGTCTTCCAAAATCTCTGCAAGCGTCTCTACACGGGGAATTTGTGGAAACTTAGCCGAAAATTCCGCAGCCAGATCATTTTCTGGGGCAAAAAAGCTAACAGCTTCAGCACCTGCATCCAACATGCTTTCCGTTTGTCCGTAGATATGGCCATGATTGAGGCCAGTAACTGAAAATCGTACTTTAGGTTGTGTCATAGTTTTGATACCTCATTTTGTGGGGTTGATTGATAAAGTGGTAAATCCACCATTTGGTAATTGGAAAATGGCGCGTTGGGTGGTGGTGATGTTACGGCCGTTTCCCCCCACTCCCACACTCTCCACACCATCACATTGTGGCAGCGAAGCCAACTGCTCACCCTCTAAACCCTCAAAAAGCAACCGACTGGCACGACAATCGGACAAATAAATCGTTGGCGCGTCTGGATTGACATCCTTGTGCTTGTCACGAACAAAATTTTCAACAACAAGATCACGCGCATTCGTCCGCACATTGATCAGCGGCGTAGCATCATTCGCGTCAGACTTGTGAACCTGTACATTTTTGATTTGTACGTGGCTAATATCGCCAACGCCATCTTCATATTTAGGATCGAATGGGTCGAATAACAGAACACGACACTCGCGGCAGCCATCAAGATTCACCGCCATACACCGGCAGCCCCCCTCAACATTTTCAACGCTCACATTCGATATTGGCGAACGTACACTCAACAACCGCACAAAAGAATGACAAGACTCCGCCTTCAGATTCTCAACCCGAATATTCCGAATAGGGCCACACTTCAAGTTCTGATTTTGTGTCCTTTGCAACGCATCATCAGCATTGAGCGCAACCAGATCATCATTTGTGGCTTCCCCCACCCCAACCAGATCACGAATGACACCATCCTCACAATACCCACCCAAATGAACACCATCCTGATTATGCCGCAGGTTTGGCGCTTCAAAACGGATATTAGCAACCACAAAATTTCTCACTTCTCCCAAACGAATGAAATAACATTCTGGATCACGAACAGTCAAATCTTTGATAGATAAGTCCGACACATTGATAAAATTGATCAGCGTGCCAGTGTAGCTACCTGGTTCATCAGGACCTCGCGGGTTATTGAGATTGTTGCCATCCCAAATGCCGCCTTCAACTTGAATGTTATAGTTGCCATCATCATGATTCTGGTTTGTAATCAAAAAGGATTGCGAATCAACACCTGCACCATCTGCAAAAAACAAATGAGCCAATGGATGCACCAATAAACGCGTATTTGATCGGATGCACAAAGTTTTACCGATTTTATAAACGCCCTCAGGAATCTCTACAATCCCTTCACTCGCGTTCAATACGGCCTGAATTGCATCGCTATCATCGCTGGAGCCATCACCAACCGCTCCAAATTCTCGAACGTTCATTAGTTTGCTCTCTTTGGACATAACCTCCCGGAGGTGCAAGGCAAAGATGCCACACCTCCGGGAGGTTAAAAAGTTTTACATCTTGACACCGCTAGAAGCAATGCCTGTTGTGATATATCGTTGCAAGAAAGCGAAGATTATTGTGATTGGCAAAAGCGCCAACACGGACATAGCCAGCAAATATTGCCACTGAATATCAAATTGACCCTGGAACATGTGTAATCCCATCTGCAATGTAAATTTGTCAGTCTGGGTTAACACAACCAGCGGCCACAAAAAGTCATTCCATCGCCACATTACAGAAAATATTGCCAAAACCGCAATCGCCGGAGCCGATAATGGCAAAACGATTTGCCAATATATCCGCCATTCAGAAGCGCCATCAATGCGAGCTGCAGCCAGCAGTTCATCCGGCAAAGTCAGCATGTATTGGCGCAGTAAAAACACACCGGTAGGTGTAGCAACGGTAGGCAAAATGACACCAATCAAGCGATTGGTCCATCCTAAGGATGTCACAACCAAGAAATTCGGTACAAGCGTCACCGTTGTTGGAATCATTAAGGTGCCAATGATCAACATGAAAACGAGGTCACGCCCCCTAAATTCATATTTACTTAAAGCAAATGCCGCCATGCTGTTGATAAACAACGTTATCAAAGTGGCTGAAACGGTCACGATAATACTGTTTTTGAAAAAGGTAAAGAATTGAAATCGCTGTAGTGGTTGCGTGTAGTTTTCCCATTGTAAAGCAAAAGAGCGCACCGGTTCTGTCTGGTCTACGTGAACTTTAATAACTTCGTTCGGATTTTCTGGATTAATAAACTGGGCTTCAATGCCAATCCGCCTGATCTGCGCTAATTGGACAATCGAGCCATCATCCATCGTCACATCATAAAGAGACAACGGCGAATCAAATCCTTCAACCTCTAATTTTTCATCTGCCGCAGGAATAAAGGAGGGGGGGAATCGCTCCAGGTCAGCGGCCGTTTTAAATGAAGAGACAACACTCCACACCACAGGACCAAACATTAGCAGTGTTCCCAATGTTAAATATGTATACATTAAAATATCGGTTAGATGTAAACGCTTTTTTCCCCGCGTCCGAAACAGAAAACTTGCTTTTGAATCAGACATTATTCTTGTTCCTCCCCATCACCAGTTACACGTAATTGAATAAGTGTTAGAATCAGCAAAATGACACCTAAAATAATTGATGCAGCGGCAGCTAGACCGAAATTTTGAAGTTGTCGAGCAAAACCAGTTGAATAAATATATTGAACAATGTATTGTGTTGCCGTGCCTGGACCGCCCCCAGTCATTACAAAAACATGGTCAAAGACTTGCACAGCACGAATAAATGATAACACTAAAACAACCACGAGAGATGGTCTTAATAATGGCAATGTGATGTAGAAAAAGCGGGCAGGTCTGCCTGCTCCGTCGATTTTAGCAACTTCGTACAAGGTGCTTGGAATAGCCTGCAAACCAGCCAAAACGATTAAAGTATAAAATCCCACTTTAAACCAGACGCCAATAAAGATAACCCAAAAGCGAGACCAGGTTGCATCTAACAAAAAGTTTATTGGTTCAAACCCTAAAGAAATGAGACCCGCATTGAGAATACCTTGACGCTGCAAGACCCATTTCCACAATAACGCAACAACAACCGAAGAAAGCAGTGTCGGATAGAAAAACACACTGCGAAAGAAGCCCCGTCCCTTGATATTCTGATTGAGAATTAAGGCAGTCAGAATCGAGAAAAGTAGAATGCCCCCCACCTCAAAAAAGACATATCCCACTGTGTTTTGCAAACCACGCCAAAACAGATCGGCTCGACAAGAATTGGGATCAAGATAGCTTCCACATTCCAACAATATGTCAAAATTATCGGCTCCAACAAAAAAACGATCTTTGGGAAGTGGTTTAACACCGCCTGTAAACGCATAGTAGAAGTTGATTAGCAGCGGAACCAAAGAAAAAGTGGCAAAAAACAACATATTCGGAAAAACAAATATGTAAGCCATGCCTTTAATACCGATGCGTTTCTGGATAACATCCATGAACATATCGATAATATTCATCAATATATTGAATAAACCTGTTATAGGCGACAGTGCAAGCTTAATAATACTTTTCGGTGATTGTACGCTTATTTGTGACATATGATTTCACTCTAAGGTTACTTTTTGTAAAAAAAAGGAGGCCCATGAATCTTTACCTATTTATTTAAAAATAGTGTAAAGATTCATGAATGCCTCCTCATTGCAATTTACATAATTAATCGCCTGTTGCGGCTAGACCTTCGTCAATATCAGCCTGCATACGTTCTATTGCTTCGTCTAAGCTGAGTTCGCCAACAATTGCTTGCGTTAAGCGATCACGAACTGAGTTGAAAACTAGAGAATTGTATTTATAGCCCTGTAAGTCAAAACAGGTTTTGTCAAGCTTACTTGTCTGCTCACCAAAAACTGTAAAAGCACGTAATGCCTGGGGAAGATCGGTTTGATAATCGACACCACTGGCAATTAATCCACTGTGTTGTGGAATATAGTTAGCACGTGCTGCCCATTCGTGGTAATTCTCTTCGGCAGCTAAGAACTCCATCAGCCGCGAAACTTGTTCTGGATATTGGGTTGCTTTCATTGCCACAATGACAGATCCACCCGGCATACCAGAACATGCACCCGGACCACAAGGGTTAGGAACAGCTTCCCAGTCAAAACTGTCACCAATTTGATCGGTGAAGGGGCCAATTTGCCAGTTTCCAGTCATATAAAAGACGAGGTTGCTGTTGACAAATTCGGAACGTGCATCACGATAAGAGTCACCACCTGCCCATACATCGAGTGGCATTGTGCCATCAGCATGCCAATCGAGCATTAATTGAGCCATACTGCGGAAGCCCTCATCATCAATTTTCGGAACACCATCTGCATCAAAGTATTCAGCACCCATGCTCACAGCAGGACCTGCGAAACGATGACCACTGCGGTCCATTGACATCGCATAAGAAACGCCGGTGGCATCTCTAACTTGCCGTGCTGCTTCTGCCCATTCTTCCCAGGTTACTTCGTCAGTTGTGTCGCTGGGTACAGGTACACCGGCTTGTTCAAACAAAGTGCGGTTGATGAAAGGACATGTCACGGTTACATCAGCGTAGATACAATTGCTTTAATCTTTACCATCTGG
>QQUD01000935.1 GCA_008501785.1 Chloroflexota bacterium | reverse complement strand
CTCTTCTGCGCGTAAATTATGGCATTATGCCATTACACAAGTTGAATCCGGTGTGCCTAAAGCCAAAGATATTCAGTGGAAAGGTGACATCGCTATTCTTGACCAGCGCAAGCGTGATGATACCGCCTGGTACGACCTGGCTCAACGCGAAAACGGTACGATCCATTTTTATTATGGCGTGACAGACAGTGGTCTTAATGATGATTGGCTGAAGTTAATTGGGCAATAACCAGAAGTGGCACGGTCAGGAGACCGGCTACAGCAACTGGGGCAAGGTGCAGGGTATGAAAATTGGGTTACTCACAATTAGTGACAGGGGTGCGTTGGGGGAATATGAAGACCGCAGTGGGCCGCTGATGGCGAAAATTATTGCTGACCGCACTCACTGGCAAGAGACCCATCAATCTATTGTGCCTGATGATTTTGAAACCATTGTCAATACACTAATAAAGTGGTGCGATGAAGGGGTGAACTTGCTGCTCACCAGTGGTGGTACAGGCTTCTCACCTCGTGATATTACCCCGGAAGCGACACGCCGCGTCATTGAACGAGAAGCCCCAGGCATGGCGGAAGCGATTCGTGCTGAAAGTTTAAAAATCACCAAACATGCCATGTTGTCTCGTGCTGTTACCGGTATTCGGGAGCAAACGCTGATTATCAACATGCCGGGAAATCCCAAAGCTGTTAAAGAAAATATGGATGTGCTGCTGCCGGTGCTGCCCCATGCGCTTGAACTCATTGTAGGCGATTCGGGCAGTGAAAGCAGCCATCGCTCTGTTTAAATTACGAACTGAACAATTCAATTTTACTCAACTGCCTATCACAGTATATAAAATGTGGCACGGATAGGATTGAGCACGGATAATTTTCTCTCTCAATACTCCGTGTGTCGCTACGGCATTTCTGCGTCACTCCGCGTCCCATTTCAATTATGGAGGTATGATGACAACTCGAACTGGTAAGACGAAAACGGCCGTTATTCTCCGCTCAGGCCCCGGCTCAGAACACAATCGTGTGCAAGTGCTGCGTCCCATGACGCCCGTCAGCATCAAATTTGAAGATGGCAGCTGGTTTAACGTTCAGGCAGATGGTGTAGATGGATGGCTGCGCAATGATTACATTGTGCTAGATGAAACTGGAACTGCTGCAGCTGGGGTGGAAGCTGCTGCGCCCGCAGCAATGGCCGGGCCTGTATCATTGGATGCCGAAGAGATGGAAACGCCAATTCTGGTTGCTTCTAAAAAAGCGACCGGCAAAACAACAGACATTCTCAATTTTAGATCAGGCCCGAGCACAGGTAATTCGATCATTAGCGTATTGCCATTGGGCGCACAGGTTACGATTTTAGAACGTCAAGGCGACTGGTTCCGCGTTAATGCCAATGGACAAGAAGGATTTGTTCACAGCGGCTTTATCAAGCTTGATCAGGAAGGTGGGGCGGCCGGTTTTATTGAAACCAAAGAGAAAGAGGAAGAACCAGCCATTGCAGACACGCCACTTTCCCCAGTTGATAGCGAAAAAATTACCATTTTTTCAAGCATGAGCGGCACCGAGAAAAGCCTGGGGCGCATCTGGAATAAATTTGGCGGCTTATTCACCGTGCTAGCGAACCGACTAGACATCGGACCGGGTGTAGCAGCAGCCGTTTTTGTGGCAGAAGCTGGCGGGTCTGGTTTTCGAAACGGCCGTATGGTGATTCGTTTCGAAAACCATATATTCAAAAACTATTGGGGCAAAACGCATCAAGACCAATTCAATAACCATTTTCGCCATCAGGACAGCCGTCCGTGGCAAGGGCACGAGTGGCGGCCAAATGCCAGCACACCCTGGAGTAGTTTTCACGGCAATCAGAACAAAGAATGGGATGTGCTGCAATTTGCAGAATCCTTAAGCCGCACGTCAGCACGACTTTCAATTAGCATGGGCGGTCCACAAATTATGGGGTTCAACTATGCCACAATTGGTTACGAATCAGTCCATCAAATGTTTGATGCGTTTAGCAAAGATGACGCCAGTCAAATTACCGGCTTTTTTGACTTTGTGAAGGGGCCTGTTTCTGACACACGTCGTCTCGTTGCTTTACAGCGCAATGATTACGAGACATTTGCCTCGCTTTACAACGGCCCAGGACAAGCGGCAACCTATTCAACAATCATCCGCAATTTGTTTGAAGCTTTTCAGAGAATTAAAGGGTAGGAAGGTATCAGGTATCAGGTTTCAGCCCAGATTGCTGAAACCTGATTACCTGATACCTAGATTGTTACGGTTCAATTGCTGGCGTCGGCCAGGGCGTCGGTTCTGGGGGCAGTGGAATTGCATCGTCGGGAATAGGTGGTACTGCTGATTGGTTAAAAATGGGGGGAGTCGGCGGAGGTGGTATGTTCACGTCATCAACCACAACGGCCGTTTCATCTTCAACTGTCGCATCCAATTCAACAATTGTCGGTTCGGTTACAGGCCGAGACTGAACGCTGAAGAGGAAAACGGCCATTACCAACATGCCCACAGCCAAGCCACCTACAAAATAAGACATCATTTTGGGAAAACGGCGTTCGCGCAACTCTTTCCCTTCGATAGGTTCTGGCTGGCTTTCTTGAATATCGACTGTTTGCTCATAACCTGTACGCAATGATTGCAATGCGTTATCCATGTCACGTTTTGGTTTCATGTCATCTGTCATCTTATTCCCCTTCTTATTTCACCGTTACGGTTGTGTTTGTAGCCGGTGGATTGCTGATTGCCGCTGACCAATAAGAAGTGCCTTTGTAATCAGCGCGGAATGTAAAGTTCCCTTCGGGAATGTTGAAAACAATCTGACCCTGATTGTTGGTGCGTCCACTTAAACCGGTATACACGTTGTTGCCAGAATATGGATAGACCCACGCATTTTTAACAGGCTGTCCACTTTCATCGACGATGGTGACGGTAAACGGCCGTTCTCCTGTCTCAATCACTGCTTCATCTTTATCAGGTGAATTAACAAGATCAGACCAATAATTGTTTGCGCGGTAATAAACGCGGAATTTGTAATCACCTGCGGGCACTGTGAGTTGAACACGGCCGTTTCCATTGGTCGTACCATAAACCCCCGTGTAAGAGCCACTTTCCGTGTACGCATATACATACAAGTTTGCTGCCTTCACACCATTACCTGCCTCATCGACAACTGTTACCATCATCTCCTCTTCTTTCAAATCAATAACTGTTGAGTTTTGAGCAGGTGAATTGACGGCTGGGGACCAATACCAATGGTTACGATGATACGCTCGGAATTTGTAATCACCATTTGGCACGTTTAATGTGACTGTGCCATCCTTGCCAGTTTGATCATAAACACCCAGCCAATAGCGTTCATTCGCGGTGTAAGTATACACATACACGCCGCTAACACCATTACCATCTCCATCAACCACCTTCACCGTAAAGTCATTACTTTCCATTTCGATGGTGACAGAATTTTGTCTAGGGAATGAAATCACATTGGACCAGTAATATTTGCTTTGGTAGGCTAAAAATTGATAGCCGCCATCTTTCATATCCTCAAAGAGTACGCTTCCACTTTCATCTGTTTTTTTATAGCTGCCAGTCCAGCCTCCTTTGTCATCAAATGCATAGACCCAGATGTCTTTGGCACCATTTCCCTCAGAATCCAAAACCGTGACTTGAATTGTGCCCGGTGGCAAATCATCAGCAACAAGACCAAAAGCGTCATAAATCCGTTGGTACAGTTCTTTTGTATCGACACCAATAACCGCTAAAGATAAAATAGCCCCAGCTGCAACCAACCCCAAAATTAGCGCATACTCTGCAAAACTTTGACCTGGATTACTTCTCAATATTTTGTTTTTAAGACAATTTATTGCTTTGTTCATTATTCCCCGCTCAATTTTGTATCAGATACAAACATTCAACCTTAAATTTTTTATTGCTTCGACTATATCATGAGCAAGTATTGCGTGACTTTAGGAATTTACGTCCATTTAACGCAATTACCCTCATTCTGCATAGCTTATTAGTCATGTTATAATCCCAAATCATTATGATTGAATTACTACAGTCGATTGCATTTGCTTTAACAGTTGTATTTTTGTTCATTGGAATCATCGGAACGATTGTGCCCCTGATTCCAGGTGTTTTTATTATTTGGCTGGCGGTGATCGGGTATGGCTTGCTTACAGGCTTTGATACGCTCTCCGGCGGCCGCATCATTTGGATCACGCTCATCGCATTAATAACTGGCACGGCCGATTACTGGATGTCATATCTTGGCGCTAAAAAGGGAGGTGCTTCTAAGGAAGCCCTTTTATATGGGGCTGGAGGTGCTATTTTAGGCACGTTTATACTGCCACTGTTGGGGACGATTATTGGTTATGCTGCTGGGCTTCTTTATGGTGAATATAAAAAGCATGGTGACTGGGAAACTGCCAAAAAGGCAGGCATGGGGGGTATTGCAGGTTGGGGTATTGCGACAGCAATCCAATTTGTTGGAGGGTTGCTAATGTGCATGATATTTTTTATAGGCTACTTCTCAGCAAGTTAGCCCTTTCAACAACAAGTTCAATAACTTTGAAAGAAATTGGTTTTCTCACTCACCAATGAACATTGCGTTGAGCAGCTTGACAAATAAAAATGATGAGATATGGAGGAAAGTGAATGCAAGAGGAACGAGTGTATCGGATAATGAATGATTTAATCCAATTTACACGAGAAAGAGCATTGGAATACAAAACGTTCACTGGAACATATATTGTAAAAGGGAGAGAAGTTATTTGGCGTGAAATGACTTCGATTGAGAAAGATAAGGACCCATTGGCACATGCAGAACTTAAGGCAATTCGCGGAGCTTTAGCGAAAATGGAAGGGAGTTTAGAAACATGCCAAATCTTCACCACCCAGCAACCGTGTCCAATGTGTGCATCAGCTATTGTCTGGAGTGGAATTGATGCAGTTTATTACGGAGTGCCATCAAGTCATCAGTGGAAGGATGATGAAGATATGAAGGATTTTTTCTCTAGACAAGGGGTTAGCTGTACGGGTCCTTTATTAGAAGAAGAATGTAAGGAAATCGATAACTACCTAGTAGCAAATAGAATTTAGTTGATAAATCTATTTTGAAGAATACGGTAGTGCATTACTCTAGGAAAAGTGCATCGCACCTGAACGGTTGCCTGGATAATTAATTTCCTCATTGCAGCAATGCGCCATAATTTTGCATTGCTGCTTTTTTCTACCCCCCGACAAATTTCGTTTTATAACCCAACTTGTTTAATTCTGCGGCAACTTTCTCACGGTGTTCGCCCTGGATTTCGATATTTCCATCTTTAATTGCACCGCCCGTACCACATTTTTGCTTCAGCATTTTGCCTAGCGCCTTCAAATCATCTGGCGTTAGCTGCAAATCCATAATCACCGTCACAGTTTTACCGCGACGACCCTTCTTCTCATGTCGAATACCTGCTGTTTGTTTTTCTGGGGGCAAACTTTTTGGCTTGGGGCAGCGACAAGGATAGCTGCCACATCGCTGGCAGCGTTTGGCAAATGCGGAATCGGTGGAGTAAACAACGTTTCGTTTTCTTCGTCTTGACATGCGTATGATTGTATCGGAAACGGCCGTAACTCGCCCCCAATTTTCCCCGCTGGTCCTAGGACGTTAACAATTTCTCAAGAACAACCTATAATTCAACCTGATCGTTGGTTCAAGTATCAAGCTAGATATTAATGGGGAATTGATATGAAGAAGCGTATTTTACTAATTATTCTCACTGTATTGTTACCAGTATATTTCTTATTTTCTTTGCCGATCTTTTCAGCAACCACCCAAACCGTACAAGCCCAATCAGGTGACATCACCGTTGACAAGCGTCTAGGACGCACAAACCCGGTGGTTCGTGTCGGTGAATACCTCACATTTACAATTGAAATAACAAACAACTCTGCTTTTACGGTCACCACACTGCCATTATCAGATACGTTTAACACGGCCGTTTTAGCTTACGTCGATGCCACCCCTGCGCCCGATTCAGTCGTTACCACAACTGGTCAGATTGATTGGACAGACTTGACCACCCAATTTGGCGATCTGGCACCAGGGCAGACAGTCGTTGTTGTTGTCGGTTTTATTGCCGAACACCCTGAAACAGCGATTGTCAATCGAGCAGAAGTTCACGATGCGATTGGCTCGGGCGGTGCGTTAGGGGGCAGCGATGATACAGACCAATCTGGCGAATCGATTGGTGGCAGTATGCCACTTGATAAACGTATCAATGATGGCATCACGCCAACCGCTGGTTTGCCCATCACCTTCACAATTTCGATTACCAATGATGGCGCAGTCACCACAACCATTGTGCCACTTACCGAGAATTACGATCCGCTGGCGATTCAATTTAACACGGCCGTTCCGCCCCCAGACTTCATCGACACAATGACAGGTGTTTTAACCTGGACAGACCTCACCACCTGGTTTGGCGACATCCCCGCATTTGGTAGTGTCGATGTGACAGTAGTCTTCACCGCACTGATGTCAACCATCAATACAGTTAACGAAGCCTCTATTTCTGGCGCAGTTGACTGGTACAGCAATGATATGGACGGAGGGAAGGACGATGTACCCATCACCATCATTGATGCACCAACGCCAACAAGTACGCCAGCACCAACTGACACGCCTGCGCCCATTCCAACCAAAACACCAAAGCCTTCATCTCCTTCAGAACCATCACCAACAGAAACACCCATCCCAACCGCAACGGCAACCGCAACCGCAACTGCCGTTCCCGCCGCAGCATTTCCAGAAACAGGCATTCCACCAGCAGGTGTTTCGCCACTAACGGCCGTTTTCGCCCTCATCGCCGCCACCACACCAGTAGCCATCTGGCTGTGGCGACAGCGTCGCCGTTCACTCGAATGATCGAGTGGCGCATCGTTCTGAGCGCACTGGCTGGTGGACTAGCACTAACCTGCTGGTTAGAAAGCCGCCACCGGCTGATGCAATCTCAAGTATTTACGGCACGCTTGCTGCAAGGAACGGCCGTTTTCACCTCACTTCTATCCGTTGGATTGTTTCTTGTTGCCAATCGGCATCCTGTTTGGCAGCAATCTACACCACTCAACATTGATGTAGAAACGGCCGTTGTCACATCCCCAACGTCCATACCGCCCACCCTTGCACCACCTAGCGTGTTCATCCTGGCAACCCCCGCTCAACCACCAGCCAACAAACCAACCAACACCACAACACAACATGCCTTTTTGCATATCCCAGAATTGGACATTTCGCAGCCAATCGTTAACCTGCCATTGGAAAACGGCCGTTGGGATGTCTCCCAGCTTGGCGAACGCATCGGCCACCTCACCAGCACAGGCAACCACCCAGGCGGAACACTTGCCCCCGTCTTTGCTGGACACATGACATTCCCCACCTCAACCACCCTTGAAACCGGCGCATTTGCCAACTTGCAATACGCAACTTACGAAACAGAAGTGCATTACGAAACCAACGGAAACCTATTTGTGTACAAAGTAACAGAAATCAGCCGTGTCGCACCATCTGAAGTAGAGAAACTTTATCTAGAAGA
>QQUD01000158.1 GCA_008501785.1 Chloroflexota bacterium | reverse complement strand
GCTCTAATCCGGTGCTGTTGGGGTTGGTGGGGGTAACGGCCGTTCGCCAACTCATCATCTTGTATGTGCCCTTTTTCGATCAGTTTTTTCAGATCACACCACTCAGCGCTGTCGAATTGTTGCTTTTTGTGGGATTGGGCGTGGGCATGTTGCTACTAATTGAGCTGGAAAAGACATGGTTACGCAGTCAGGAGAATATGCAAGATGGATAATCTGGAAAATGCTTTCTTTAATCCTACAATCGACAAAATCATTACGGTTGTTGTTGGTTTGATTGTCATTTACCTGGTCGTGCGTATTCTGCAACGCACCTTAACGCTGCGCATCAAAGACACAGAAAATCGGTATCGAATCCGTAAAGGGTTCACATTTTTCGGTTATCTGGTGGCCATCCTGTTTGCAATTGCCATTTGGGGTAATCAGTTAGGGGGCTTGTCGGTAACATTAGGCGTTGCAGGTGCCGGAATCGCGTTTGCTTTGCAAGAAGTGTTTGCGAGTGTGGCTGGCTGGTTAGCGCTCTCTTTTAGCAGCTTTTACCGCGTCGGGGATCGGGTGCAGTTAGGCGGCATCAAAGGGGATGTGATTGATATTGGCATTCTGCGCACCACATTGATGGAGTGTGGAGAATGGATTAATGGGGATTTATACAGTGGTCGTATCGTGCGGATTGCCAACAGCTTCGTTTTTAAGGAGCCGGTTTTTAACTATTCAGCCGATTTCCATTTTTTATGGGATGAAATTACGATTCCAGTAAAATATGGCAGTGACCGCAAGTTGACCCTAGAAACTTTGCATCAGGTTGCTGATGAGGTCGTTGGCGAGTATGCGACTGAGGCGCAGGCTGTATGGCAGCACATGATGCAGAAATATATGATTGTCAGTGCCGAAACAGCACCGACTGTTACCCTAACTGCCAATGACAACTGGCTGACGTACACGCTGCGTTATGTGGTTAAATATACTCATCGCCGCAGCACCAAATCGCGCCTTTTTACGCGTATATTGGATGAGATTGATCAGACAAACGGCCGTATTGCCATTGCCTCCACCACCATCCAACTGGTCGAAACGCCCACTTTAGATGTACGCCTACACCAAGGAACAAACGCCGAACGATGAAACGATTAACCGTTTGCGCTTACTCCTCTACCAGCGTGACACGAATCGTGGCAGGGATGAGTTGAGCCTGCACGTTGTTTGGCAAGACAATCTGTACCTCTAGCTCTTGTGCAGCGCCTGGTCGTATTTTTGATACATCAATCATCACCTGCACCAAGTCAGGGTTGTTTTCAATTTCCCAAAGCACCGGTAATGGTCCACTCAAGAGCAGATCGATTTCAGCAGGATTTGCCAGATATGAAACGCCGACTTGCTGCCCAAACAGGGTGACTGTGCGCGTCTGAACTAGATCGCCACTGCGCGGCATAGCCTGCACTTCTACAGTAGCGACTGGCATAACCGTGCCTGCCTGATCAACCGCTTCAACCCCTGGCGGTAAATCCAAAGGCACTTGTATGGTTTGCAAGCCAATGGTTTGACTGATGTCAACTGGCAGCGTGTCTACAAAACCCCCTAATTGGGCCAACTCCTCTGCATTCCCGCGCAATGTGACAGTCGTGGGCGTGACACGCAGACTGCTCAACCAATACCCATCGGGGAGGGTGCCCGTTGTCATGGGCTGAATGCCGACTTCGCGTGCGTTTTGGCGACGGGTGATAATCAGTGTGATCTGAGTTTGCGCCGGTTCCAGGGTGACGCCCGTTACTTCCTGACCATTTTCGTCGAGGGCGCGTAACGGCCGTATTTCACGAATCGTCGCGCTCGCATTCCCCAACGCCAATGACGTGTGTATTTTACTAACCCTGGCGACCAACGGCTCTGGGCCACTAATTTTTACCTGATTTGGTATGGCAGTCGGCACACCCACCACTTGATACGCTGCCGACAGGTTGGTTGGATCGGTTATATCGACTGTTACTGGCATTGTTACTTGCGTGGTTGCAGCCAATTCCAAGTCCAAGTTAGGTGGGTTTACTGAGATAATCCGTAATGGGGTGATCCCAGTCTTGATTTGCACCTGCGGTTGGTGCAAACCAGCTCCTAAATCTTGCAGAGAAAGCACTGCCTGAAAACTGCCATTGTTCAAAGTTGGCAGCACATCGGATGTGGTTTGCACAACAACAGAAACTGTCTCCGGTGGTTTGGTCATTAACGTCAAACCTGCTGGCATATTCTCAACACGCAGTGCAATCCGGTCAATTTGTGGCCGTTCGGTGGGGTTTGTTTGTTCAATCACAAACGTCCAGACAGCCAATGAAACAAACGCGGCGACCAACAGCCATGCCACGCTTTGCAGGCCACTTTGCCAGCCAATGTTTGTGACATTTTGCCGCCACGACGCTATGGATTGTTTGAACGTGTCCCAAAAAGTATGCGAGGTGGTCCCGTTTTGTTTCTCTTCATAAAAATCAAGAATACGCTGGCGCAGCACGGCACTTTCCAATTTCTGAGTTAGCTGCCCGCGAAAAGATATGGAAATATTTCCGGTTTCTTCGCTGACGACGATGACCAGTGCATCGCTCACCTCGCTGACACCGACAGCGGCCCGATGGCGGGTTCCCAAACGGCGATAGGAGGTTAACTTTTGCTCAGTTAAGGGCAGTACACAGCCTGCCGCAGCCAGGTGCTCCCCTTGCATAATCACGGCTCCATCATGCAGGGGTGTTTTGTTAAAGAAGATGGTTTGCAACAGCTCTGCGCTGATACGGCCGTTAATCGGAATCCCCGTATCTACCATCTTTTGCAGCGAAACGTCTCCCTCTAGCACAATGATGGCCCCGGTATGGGACGCCGAAAGATTTTCGACAGTGCGCAGCAGCCGGGGCAGAATGGATTCTGCTGCTGTCTGCCGGATGGTGCGTGTCAACCCAGTGGTGCGCCCGACCCGCTCCAGCCAGCGTCGTAATTCGGGTTGCAGCACAACCGGCATCGCCACCAGCAACAGCAAAAACACGCCACGAACCAACCAGTCAAACGTGGGTAGTGGCAGGAAGATGGTGATGATCAGTGAGAGAATGCCCATGAGCAGCCCCCCTCTCAGCAAGAACCCGGCGCGGCTGCGGCGGATGAAGAGGATGAGTGCCAGGAAAACGGCCGTTACCAAAGCCAAGTCCAACCAACCCAGGCCATCTAACGCCAGCAGGCGAAAACGTGTGTCAAGCAAGAAAATTTCTAATGAATCTAACATAATCTGTCAATCTTATCGTTCTTTTTTAATCAGGCACGAATGATTTGCCCTCGTTTCGTCACCGCTTTAAATACGGCACTGTTCACCATGTCTATTTACGTCTTTTATTGTACTTTTATTGTAATTAAAAGGCACTGTTCTACAGGGTCTTTTTTGTTTACTGCCGTTTCACTATTCCCCCAAACAACCGATAAAGTACGTCAAAAGATATAGGCACAAACCATCTTTTGTCTAATGTGGTAGCTGCCTAAACCCGCTAAACTATTCAATGCTCGACAAATACATTTCAAGTGCAGTTAGGTGCTGATAAATAGCCCAACAGCGTCTTTAGAAATGTATTGAAATCGGGACACTATTTTGTGGTACACAGGAGGTGTGCCGTGAAACAAATGAAAAAAACAAACCGTAAATTGGGATGGGCTTTTAGCCTCGCAACGCTCTTGTTGTTTGGCCTGATAGTCGGAGCATCTGCGTCAACAGCACAGGCTGCTGACAATGAATGGCAAGCAAAGTATTGGAACAATAAAACATTATCCGGCGATCCAGCCTTGGTCCGCCAGGAAGCCAACCTTAATCACGATTGGGGTGCTGGCGCACCAACCGGAATTAATACAGATAACTTTTCTGCTCGCTGGAAGCGCACGATGAACATGCAAGCAGGCACGTACCGGTTCACAGCCACCATGGATGATGGGATGCGCGTCTGGGTAGACAACGCCATCATCCTTGATTCATGGTACGACAGCCAGGTGCATTCATTATCAGCAACGCTCTTTTTGAGCGCAGGCGATCACCAAATTAAGGTTGAATATTATGATGCAGGTGGTGGCGCAATTGCCAAGCTGCTGATCGAGCCGCTGTCCGTTGAAATTGCCAGGTGGCGCGGTGAATACTTTAACAACTTGACGCTGACGGGTACGCCAGCCTTGGTTCGGGATGATGAACGGATTGACTTTAACTGGGGTAGCAGCTCGCCAGCATGGAATGTTGTCGCCTCTGATAATTTCTCTGTGCGGTGGACGCGGACTATTAATTTAGATGCGGGCCGGTACCGATTCACAACTACGACGGATGATGGGGTGAGGCTGTGGGTAAACGGCCGTTTGCTCATTGACAAATGGCTCGATCAGGCAGCGACACCATACAGCGCCGAAATCGATCTACCCGGTGGCTCCACATACATTCGCATGGAGTATTACGAAGGGGTTGGTGGTGCGTATGCACGACTAGATCGCACCAAGATTGCTGGCCCAACCGGTGATAATACCTGGCGTGGCGAGTACTTTAACAACAAAAATCTAACCGGCACACCGGCTTTGGTACGAGACGATGCTGGCATCGCCTTTAACTGGGGAAATGGTTCGCCGAACGCGCTGATCACGGCCGACAACTTCTCAGTACGCTGGACACGGACACTGTTTCTCACCCCTGGACTATACCGATTCACGGCCAATACAGATGATGGTGTCCGTTTATGGGTCAACGGCAACCGCATTATCAACGCCTGGCACGATCACACACCACAAGATTTTGTGGGTGAAATCAACTTGCCTGGTGGATTGGTCGAGATAAAAATGGAGTATTATGAGGGCGTTGGCGGCGCACGGGCGAGCTTGACCCGAACCCTGGTCAGCGTTCTCCCAGCACCTAATCCGATTCCAACACAGCCCATTAACACACCAACGGCAACCGTTGCCAGTCTGCGCCTAAATTTCCGACAAGGGCCTGGACCCACCTACGGCATTACGCAGGTTTTGGCCCAAGGGACTGTGGTCAATCTGATAGCCCGCAACCCAACCAACACATGGGTGCAGGTACGATTGGCAAGCGGAGCGCAAGGCTGGGTGTACGCACCGTTGTTACAACCAAGTGTGCCCATCGCAAACTTACCATTGATCTCAGCAGCGCCGCCTGCATCGACAGCAACGGGTCCAACGGCAACGATTTCAAATGCTGTGTATGCACTCAATGTGCGTTCAGGGCCGGGGATTACGTTTACAACCATTACCAGCATTGTGCGCGGGCAAAGTGTGGAAATGGTGGGTCGTAATATTGACAGCTCCTGGATCAAAGTGAAGTTGGCTGATGGTCGTGTCGGCTGGTCAAGTGCAACTTATCTGGTGAGCAGCACAGGTTTTGCATCGCTGCCCGTAACCAATTAAAGGATTGACACAAAGAAAAAAGCGCCGCACAAGTGCAAAACTCATGCGGCGCTTTTTATTGGGCAGTGTCAGTCCAATTGCATTTGAAGATTCTTATACCTTGAGGTTAAATTAGATTATCCACTCATACAGGGAAATCCCACAATAGTTATATTCACAAAAAGCAAAAAAGGAGCACAAACCATTGGATTCAATTGGTACGGATATGTTTACAATTGCAAGAATATCGCCTGACAGCCTTAATAAAGCAAATAGCAGAGGTCGAAGATGGATTCTTAGAAACACAGAATTTGTCTGGATACTCTCCAGAGTAAAGCCAAAATGGTAAAGCGAAGGAATACAAACCTACCAATCATCGGCTGGCGGGAATGGGTTGGGCTGCCAGATTTTGGAATCAAGGCGATCAAAGTCAAAGTCGACACGGGTGCCCGGTCATCGTCGTTACACGCCTATGGTATGGAAGTATTTGAGCGCGATGGTGCGCAATGGGTACGATTTCAAATTCAACCGATTCAACGAAAAAGCAATAAAACAGAGCAATTGGAAGTAAAAGTTCTCGAATTCAGATCGGTGCGCAGTTCGAGTGGCAGGGCTGCCATCCGCCCGGTGATTATTGCCAATGTCGAACTGCTGGGCATTACCTGGCCTGTCGAATTGACGCTGGCGCGTCGCACCAAAATGGGCTTTCGCATGCTGCTGGGCCGCGAGGCAATTCGACGACGATTTTTTGTTGATACAGGCAACTCTTATTATGGTGGAAAACCGAAACGAACTAAGCGACCGAAACAGACGCAAACTGCTGCTGAATCGGCAACAGAAGGAATATAAATGAAACTAGGCATTCTATCGTGCAGTCCCAATTGTTACAGTACACGACGACTTCGTGAAGCGGCGGTACAGCGTGGACACAAAGTTTTTGTACTGAATACGCTTAAGTTCGCCATTGATCTCGAAGAAGCGACACCCGATATTTATTATGCCCAAAAACAGCTCTCCAATTATGATGCCGTGCTGCCAAGAATTGGTGCGTCGATCTCTTATTTCGGGACAGCGGTTGTGCGCCAATTTGAGCAAATGGATGTGTTTTGCGCGAATTCAGCCGCAGGGATTGCCAACTCGCGGGACAAACTGCGCAGCTTGCAAATCCTGAGCAGGCACCAAATCGGCATTCCACAAACGACTTTCGTGCGCGATAAAAAGGATGTGTTACCAGCAATCGAGAGAGTGGGTGGTGCCCCTGTGATTATCAAACTGTTGGAAGGGACACAGGGAATCGGGGTGCTTCTTGCGGAAACGGTTAAATCAGCCGAGGCGATTATTGAGCTGTTACAAAGTCAAAAACAAAATATATTGATTCAGAAGTTTGTGGCGGAGAGTAAAGGGCGCGATGTCCGTGCCTTTGTAGTTGGCGACCAGGTGGTTGCCAGCATGCGCCGGGTGGCGCAGGGGCAAGAGTTTCGTAGTAATGTACATCGGGGAGGCCTGACGGAGCCTGTGGTGCTTGATGAATTGTATCGGGAAACGGCCGTTCGGGCGGCTCAGATTATGGGCCTACGGGTGGCCGGGGTTGACTTGCTAGAGGGCAAAGATGGGCCACAAGTTGTGGAAGTGAATTCATCGCCCGGATTAGAAGGCATTGAAGGCTGTACGCAACTAGACATTGCTGGATCCATTATCGACTACATTGCGGCTCAAGTTGATTTCCCGGAAATTGACGTGCGCCAGCGGCTGACGGTGAGTAGAGGGTATGGCGTCACCGAGATTCACATTCCTACAGGCTCAAAGTATGTCGGCCAGTCGATTGCCGAATCTGGATTACGTGAAAAAGATATTAATGTGCTCACACTCTATCGCGGCGTGACCGCCATTCCCAATCCACGAGCGCAACGGATTCTTGAATCTGGGGATCGTTTGCTTTGTTTTGGTAAAATGGAATTGATGCGGGACCTGGTTCCGGCGAAGGTTCGCCGTAAACAGCGCCCACTGGTACTGGAACTACCTGATTTGCCAGTGGCAGAAGAAGTTTATCAAGAGCCTGACAAACAAGAAGAAGAATGAAAGTGACACCATTTGAACGGATTTATTTTAAGCATCTTTTTGTCTCTTCTGTGTGTCTATAATATTGGGGGAAGATCAGTATTGGAGCAGTTCCTGATGTGGACGTCCCTGATCGCGTGCCA
>QQUD01000562.1 GCA_008501785.1 Chloroflexota bacterium | reverse complement strand
AATCAAAACCAGGTATTTTTAGTCAACACGCGAGCTGGCATGAAAATTGGCAAACAGCTTGTTCCAGGGCTTAGTGGAATTGCTTTGTTATTTTCTTCCTTGGTATTGATGATTAAAGGATATAAAGTCATTGGCTTACGGTCGATTGATTTACCCTCAAATTGGATCTCATTACACCCAGGGATGAAGCCATCCTCCGTAGAAACAATCTTCATCAAGCGAAAAGAGGATACGATTAGCTTTGCAAAGAAGTTGTTGGAAGGGAAAAAAGTTTACAGTGCCTTAAAAGATATTATCCAAGACATTCTTATTTCACCGATAGCCATTGGATATTATTTAATTGGCCGATTTGTTTTTGCCAAATCGTTTATTGCGTCAAAAGATTGTACACGCTGCGATTTGTGCGTAAAGAAATGCCCTGTGAATGCCATCAAAATTGTTGATAATCGCTGCTTTTGGACACATAAATGCGAAAGCTGCATGCAATGTATGAATATTTGCCCGCAAAGATCGATTGAAACGGTTCATGGATTTATTTTTGGCATTTCGTATCTTGTGTATGCTGTGTTTTTAGTTTGGCTTTACAAACTTCTCAGCATTGAAAATCTTGCTAATCTGTATTTTGCAGAAGGGATTAGCAACTCCTTTTTATTTATTTTTGACTCAGTTGTTTTTCTTTTTCTACTTTTCCTTGGTTATCGAATCATGCATTTTCTACTGAGGTTCAGGCTTTTTGAACGACTATTTGTTTTGACTTCTTTGACAACGTACAAATTTTGGCGCAGATACAAACCATCTAAAAAGTACATGAAAATTACCACAGAAGAAAAACACGCAACAAGCCAGCCGCAATAAAGAGGATTTAACGAATAATTCCTCCGGCAAGCTTCATTCGTTGATTCTTAAAATTCGCTGTACTCTCCCTCAAAAGAAGATTTGTCAGCCACTCACTGAGCTAATTTATTTTTAGCAATTCAAGGCTTAATCATACCGCCGTGATAGAAAAGTTCATAGACTCTCACGCCATCCAGAGTAATCCATTCCGTACCAGTAAATGATTGAAAGCCCCCTTCGTTGGTGTCTGTGTAAATGAATTTGTCAACAACAAATTCAAAACCACTTAAAAAGCGTCCTTCCTCATACAGTTTTGACAAGCTAGCTTTGATCACTTGTCCAGCAACGGCTGCGGTAATTTTTTCTGGTTCAATAATTTTCCCATAATAGTTCATCGCCCAAACTGGCTCATTGCGCTCATACACAACTTCTTGCCCAATGAAGTCTGAACCGCCGAAATAGCTATCTAAATATGAAAAACGGCCGTTTTCAAAAACTAAATCATGCGAACCTTGTCGGCTAGAATTCGTTTTTTCACCATCCCCCACATAGGTTGCCGACTTCGCCTGCACAATAAATTGATGTAGTTCATTTGTTGATATGCCAAATTTCATTGCACCACTTCCTTATGCTATCCAAACATCCCGAAACCTCGCAGGTTCCGGAATGTTGTTATGCTTCGGCTCGCAGCAGCTTGCGAATTTCTTTTTTGGCCCACGCATAATGGCTGCTGGTGGCTGAAATGAAGTAGGTTGCCATGTTGTTTTTGTTGGTCCAGGCGTATTGCTCGGGGGTGAACATTTCTGCTTGATCAATGGCTTCAATCGTTGCCTTGATTTCTGCAAAAGACGACTGGAATTGTGTTTGGATGGTGGAAAACGGCCGTTCTCTCCCCGCCTCATAAATCTGCGCATTCAGCGCCGGAATCTGCCGCCAATTAAATCCAGGCGCAGGCAAATGTGGCGTTTCACCACGCACACCAGCCCGATACCAACCCAGCACCATCTGCTCCCATGCGGTCACATGCACCAGCACATCTTTAAAAGCCCAGGTTTCAATCTGGGTGCTGGCCCGATTTTTCTGTTCAGTTGTGAGCGTTTCAATCAATTTTTCTAGCGCACCATGCTCTTTTTGCATGAGATTGAGTAATTGTGTTTTATCTGTTGGACGAGGCATCGTTTTTTGACTCCTTGATTTTTGTATCCTGAAATGTAGTTTCCCTCCTATTTATGACACGTTGTGTCATGAATAAAAAGGCATATTATTAAACTTGAATACCATTGACATTACTCCCCTGAAACTCGACAATTTAAAAACATAAATCGCACAGTTTGGAAGCATTTTCAAAAATATTTTACGATCAATTTTGTCCCAACAATACCGGTCGTTTCAGAGAAAAACAAAGAACCTAACATGACTCAACATTATTCCCATATCCACACCTCCTCCCCTCACCATGCGACTGTTCAAAAAGGATTAGAAGCTGTTGCAAAGTTTTCACCTTCCAGAAATTTACCCCACCTTTAACTTCAAACGATAAAACACGGTCTTTCATTACGCATTCCTATAAAAGCAGCCTTTTTGAATCTATAACAGATTCAAGACATATTTTACCAATCTAATTTAACTTTTATCAACATAAAGTATTGGAGAACAACATGTATCGTCACAAAAAATCAATTCTCTTTATTAGTCTTGCGCTCGTTTTGATGCTGCTGCTCGCAGCATGTACTGGATCAGGGGGCGAAGTTTCGAGCAATGTAGAAAGTGCCGCTGCGGATGTGGCAGCACAGCCTGAACCAGAAACTGGGCAGGTGGGTGAGGAAACGGCCGTTCCCCCACCCGTAACCGAAGTTGAAGAAGCCGCACCTGACCCAGAACCAGGAATTATCACCGGGGTAGCGTACATGATGGCCCCACCCACACCAGCAATGACAATTTACGCCCTTGACCCTGCAACGGGCAAATGGGCCACAATGGACATGGAAGCCAGCGATTCTATGAGTACATTTTCGCTGTCGGTGGAGCCAGGTTCGTATCAAATCTTTTCTAGCATGGGGCTGGGGCATGCGTCTGAAGACGGCTGGTCACTGGCATTGGTCACAGTTGCGGCAGGGCAAACAGTGGCAGATATTGAAGTAAGACCGCCCAGCCCGTCAGATTGCGGACCGATGTTTGGTATACCCGCATCACCTGATGGGCAGTTTGTAGCGATTCCCGGGCCAACAGAAGATTGCAAAGCCTCAGTTATGAATGGGTCTGTCCAAACCACAACCGATGGGCCGTTTCAACCACTTGATGACGGCTGCACAAACTTGCAAATTGCCCTCGAACCAGCCCTCCAAATACCTTTTGCCATTGAAGAAGTACCAATCTACATGAGCTGGACCGGTCAAACAGGCAGCGGATGCCAGCTTGTTGGGCTGGGAAATGGTAATAATTTTGAAAATGTCATTATCCCGCATGAAGCTGCAAAAAATGTGCTGTTCGAACATGGCTGGTCAGAAAGTATGACCTCACCTTGTTTAGGGTATGGTGGTGCAGGTCCACTTGCTGACCACAGCTGTTTTGTGCGCAGCAATGAAACCTGTGAGACCTTTGTTCATGCAGAGCCTGTGGATAATGCTCTCTGTGAAAACATTGATGGACCCATCAATAATTGCATGGATACTTTGACCCCTGAGCAGATTATTCACAACATTGTCCTAACCTGTGCGCTAGATTCAACCAGTTCAGCCCACCCTGAAAACAGCCCAGTTACGCAACAAATTCCACTTGAATTATTGCAAGGCGCAACAGACACAACTGTTCATAACAGCTTGCAGCCGGAAGGTTTGCATGATTACGTTTTCTATGCCCAAGAAGGGCAAGAGATGCTGGTCAGCGTTTATGCCACCATTGATGGTGTGGAAGCACCAGCCAGTGCCGTGTTGGATATTGGTGTGAAAGGATATGAACCCTTGAGCACCTATGCGCTGGAATGGTCTGGGGTGCTGCCTGCAACGGGTGAATATTACATTGATGTGAAAGCAATGGCTGATGTGCCGGTTGATTATGCGTTGTATGTGCAAATTTTGCCGCTGGAAGGACCGGTGGTCAGTGACACAACAGGCGCAGTCAGCGGTGGCATTGCTTATCCAGATTCATATGTGCCTTTGCTGCATATTGTGGCATTTAATCAGAATAATGATGAATGGCATTGGATTGGTGCAAAAGAAAACAGCTTTGGCTACACGTTCCCAGATTTGCCACCGGGACAGTATCACATCATTGCATTCAGCCAAAACGAGTTAGTGGGTGCCTATGCCAGCGCGGGCGATGGTGAACCAATTTTGGTGACGGTTGAAGCTGGCAAGACTACTGAAGGTATAGATATTTTCATGTGGCTAGATCGGGATAATCCGCATTTTCCAGGAACATCTGACCCTGTGGGATGGTAGGTAATTAACCTATTTTCCCGGAAACTCAAAGTTTCCGGGAAAATAAAACCTCTACAAGTTCAATAATCGTCTTGCTTCATTTGCCATTTTGAGGAGGCGGTAGCGGCGAATATTTGCCCAAAAGTCGGCAATATCTGCAACAGATTTGCGATTCTGATTTTGTGGTATCAATTCATGTTCGCTTTTTTCTTGTATGAGCAAGATGTCTTGTTTGACTCCAGCGAGACCTCGCAAGGTCATCGCGCAAGTGTAGCCTAATCGTGCCTGTTTTGCGTCGCCTTGCCATCCTGCATCACGTAATCCTGCAATGTAGCCATTGAAAATTGCGTGGTCAAACATTTCAGCACGCACCAGAATCTCTGGATCATACATTGAGAGCGCCACGTAGCAGACGAGTTCTTCACCAACTGCACCCCGACCAGCTAATGCCCAATCAATCAATTTTGTACTTTCTTCATCGTGAAAGATATTGCCTCTAAACACATCGATGTGGCAGAGGGTTTGGGGAAGGGTTGTGAGCGCCTGGGCAAATTGTTCTCGATCTTGCCAAATTGATAAGATTGTTTCTTTTTCGGATATTGGCAGAACGCGCTGCGCCAGGGGATGTTCCAAATAACTGTCCAGATTGTCGAAAATTTCGACAAGCGGTGGAACAATGCTGCTGTGCCATTGATCGGTGAGCCAATCTGCATCGGGAATGGGATGACCTGTTAGATACGCACCATTGAAGCGCCCCAAACGGCGTGCGATGAGGCGATAGTTGTCAATTGTCCACGGTTGATTATCTTCATGAATGTCTTCCATCCAAATCCAGCAAGCCTCCGGGTATTCGATACAGTCGTAAATGATTGGTGTGGTGAGACCTGTTTGGGGCAATGTTTCGAGGAGTCGGGAACGGTACAATTCAAATTCGCGTTTCCAATAGTAGGGGGAAACGGCCGTTTCCCCCTCCCGCTCATACAAAATTTTCAGAACCAACGACCACGGCGTTTCATCTGACGTAGTGCCTGAAACCCGATAAAGCGCAGTTCCCCCTACCATGCTGCCCGAGCCGCCGTGGATTTGGGTGATGGTGTGGGTGGAAACGGCCGTTTCCCTACCCAACGCTTTGCAAACCAACGGGCATAATTGTTCAGTTGAAAGTTGTTTCACACGACCATCCATAATAACTCTACTCCTAATCAATATGATTCAGCTTTATAATCAAAATTGTCCTGCTAAACTTCCACACCAACTTGTTAACGGACCAGCAAATTATAGATTCTGCTTCTACTACTCCCTAGTACTGAAACCCACATCTTTTGTCGGGTAAAATGTTTGCGAATGGTTTCAGTTTAAGTGTTCCGGCGCAATTATTTGCATACGAACGAATGCCGCACAATACTAATAAATTATTTATCATTGACAAAAAACTGTTGCCAATATTACAAGCGAAATCACGTGCCTTGAATTACAATTGCGTCTCAAATTTCTGAGTGCCCGGTACTGGGAATTGTATCGGGTGCTCTTCATTTTTTGATGGAGTTGAATGATGTTGAAAACGACGCAATTTTTGAATTTGGAGTGTGTGGAATTGGCAAACACGGCCGTTTCCCTCCTCATCACCCAATCTGTAGGACCACGTATTCTGAAACTGTCGCTGGCTGGTGGTAAAAACCTGTTTGCCGAACTGCCAGATGTCACGCTCGACTGCCCAGGGAAAGGACCCTTTCACATTCACGGCGGCCACCGACTGTGGCACGCCCCCGAAAAAGCAGCTCGCACGTATCTACCGGATGACAACCCAGTAACGATCAGCAAAATTAAAAATGGCGTACACGTTTTACAGCCAGTTGAAGCCGAAACCGGCCTGCAAAAATCGCTGACCGTCACGCTGCCAAACGACAGCGCAACCGTGATTGTGGACCACACGCTGACAAACACAGGCCTGTGGGCAGTGGAATGTGCGCCGTGGGCCATTACGCAGATGCGCTGGGGCGGAACGGCCGTTCTCCCCCAAAATACAGTTCAACTTGACGCCGATGGCCTACTACCTAACCGACCACTCGCACTCTGGGCATACACCGACATCAATAGCCCACACATCAACCTACTCAACGATCATATCGCCATCCAGGCCAATATGACTGAATCGGCTCTCAAAATCGGTTTCCCGAATCCACGAGAATGGTTGGCATATTGGTATGAGGGAACGGTTTTTGTGAAAACGGCCGTTTTCAACCCCGCCGCCACCTACTATGACTTCGGCAGCTCCAGCGAATGTTACTGCAACCATCGCTTCCTCGAACTCGAAACCCTCGGGCCACGTACATTCATCCCACCAGGTGATTCAGTCACCCACCGCGAAGTATGGCATCTGTTTGACAACATCACCTTTGATACGACAGCAGACCTCGTCAAACAAATTGAGCAACGATTAAGCTAACATCACGTATTGCCAATCAAAACAGAAAGCTGATAGCTAATTGCTGTCAGCTTCTTTCCAAGGAGTGATTATGAGACCGGAAATAACCGAATTCTTACAGGCATTTGGCTTTTCGTTTTTGATTGTGATGGGATCGGCATTGTTATTGGCACTGCTATTATTGGGGTTTGTGATTCGGGTAGTGCGTAACATCGATGTACCACCCGACGCGGGTTTTGCTGAAACGTTGCTGCACACGCCTTTTATTGTGGTGCTATTTATCGACTTATTAGACCTGGCATTAGACGTTTTAGCAGTTCCATTTACTTGGGTATTACTTGATCGATGGGGATTAAAAGCATTGCGAAACGTCTCTACTGCTGAAGCACTCATCCCTTTCACACAAGCCAGTCCTACAGTGACGGTTGCCTGGATTTGAGTCAAGCTATTTGGCGTAAAATAGACCACAGCGCACATTATTTTTCAATCAAAATAATGTGCGCTGTGATTTGTTGAAATTAGCCTATCGAAACGACGTTTATCTGTTCGGACACCGGCAGCAGGAGCTTAAATTGAGTTCCTTCACCCGGTTTACTTTGCACAAATATACCACCTTGATGCCCGCGCACAATGCCCAAAACCGCAGCTAATCCTAACCCACGCCCCATTATCTTAGTCGTGAAAAATGGTTCGAAAATGCGGGTCATTGTCTGCTGGTCCATCCCTTGACCATCATCACAAATTGTTAAAGATACATACAAGCCTGGTTTAAGATGAAATCCATATTGTGATGAAAAAAAGCCATCGTTGGATTCAACATTTTCTGTGCCAGTGGTGATGGTGACAGTACCAGACTGAGCAACAACTGCTTCTGCACCATTCAGAATAAGATTCATGATGATCTGCTGTATC
>QQUD01000951.1 GCA_008501785.1 Chloroflexota bacterium | reverse complement strand
ATTGTTAACATTAATGAAGACGCACCGTATATTTTCATTGAAGAAGATATGATTCGGCGTGTATTAATCAATTTAATAACCAATGCCCTGAAATACAGCCAAAGCAGCAAATCAATAACAATCTCAGCCGCAGCCAGTCATGATAATGGGGAGAGTGTCTTATTGTCTGTAAGTGACCAGGGGCAAGGCATTCCACAAAAATATCGACAAATTGTTTTTGAGAAGTTTGAGCGCATTAAACGAGGAGATTCTGATTCGAAAGGTCTCGGATTAGGATTAGCTTTTTGTCGATTGGCGGTAGAGGCGCATAACGGCCGTATTTGGGTCGATGATGCCCCAGGTGGCGGCGCGCGGTTCAATTTCACTTTACCGGCAACTCGCTAAAATAACGGCAAAAAATAAGCAAAACAAGGGCACATTGCCATCCAAAAAATCAATGTTTCTGAAAAACACTTGAATATCTTCTCTGTACACGTCATAATCACATGGTCAATTATCTATGCAATGACAATGGATTATGAGTAAAAAACTTTATTATACGGATGCGTATACCCACAAATTTCAAGCAAATATCGTAGAACATGTAGAGGAAAACGGCCGTTTTGCCCTCATTCTCAATCAAACCCACTTCTATCCAAGCTCTGGTGGTCAACCATTTGATACAGGTCATATCAATCAAATCCCAGTCGTCGATGTCACCATACGTGAAACAGATGATGTCATCCTGCATTGGATAGAAGGCACGCCACCTACCACAAATGCAGTCAAAGCCGCCATCAACTGGCAGCGTCGATTTGACCATATGCAGCAGCATAGTGGACAGCATATTTTGTCCCAAGCCTTCATACGTGTTGCCAATGCGCCCACCGAAAGTTTCCATTTGAGTGAAAACAGCGTCACCATCGATATCGACGCCAAAGAACTCAGCTCGGATCAACTGTCTGCAACAGAACAGCTTGCCAATAAAATCGTTTGGGAAAATCGACCCATTCAAGTAAGCATGGTCACGCTCGAAGAAGCCCAACAACTGTCTATACGCAAAATCCCACCACTTTCTCACGAAAAACTGCGCATTGTTAGCATCGAAGATTTCGACATGACAGCCTGCGGCGGTACACATGTTGCCGCCACAGGTGGCATTGGACTGATCAAACTTGTTAAAGTTGAACGTCGCAAAGGTAAAATACGTATTGAATTCTGCTGTGGGGGTCGTGCCTTGCAAGATTATCACCGAAAACATGCCATCACGGCAGAATTAATGAACCAACTCACCACCGGACTTTCCGATTTGACTGAAAATATTGGTAAAATACAAGCAGAAAACAAACAATTGCAACGAACCGTCAAAAAACAGCAAATGTCTTTATTAACCTTTACAGCCACCCAAATACGCAATAATGCAGCCAAAGATGGTTCATTGGCAATCGTGACTCATATTCATAATGGCGAACCATCCGCACTGCGCCCCCTGGCAAATCAGCTTATATCTCAACCACAAACCATTGCTTTGCTGGGCACAACCAGCAACAAAACACAACTATTGTTTGCTCGCTCCGAAGACGCCCCTGGAAATATGGCTCAATTGCTGAAAAATGCATTTGAAGAACTGGGTACAGGCTCTGGTGGTGGCAAAGCAAATGCAGCCCAAGGCGGGGGTGGCCCCGTCACCCAATCACAATTGCAGGAAGTTCTATCAAATGCGAAAAGTCTCCTCCTAACTGAGGACCAATTGTAGCAAAGTGAAAACTATTTATGGAACAAATTACGCCAAACACCTTTATCAGTACAAGCTATGATGGCATTAATGTAGGTGCCTTGCTTACGTCACATGGAACGATTGCCATCGATGTGCCTTCTTACCCACGTGATGCGCGGGATTGGGCGATGCAGCTTCACCATCTCGACAAAGACCCATTGCAACATTTGATTTTAACCGATTATCATGGCGACCGTATCCTCAATGCGCGTTGGTTGAACGCCCCAATCATTAGCCATCAAGCTACCGCAGACAAGCTTTTTGGCTACGACAAAAGATTTCCACAAAGTTTGTTAGAGAGCTTGAACAGTCGCAATTCTGAGAAGGGGCGTGACTTGAGCAACAGTCCGGTAGAAAAACCGGCGATCAGTTTTAGTAAAAATCTGTATTTAAAACGAGGAAACTGCCGCATTGACCTACTCTCAGCGCCAGGACCAAACCCTGGCAATGTATGGGTACACCTTCCCAACGAGCGCGTTCTTTTTACTGGAGACTCACTGGTTGTAGACAGGCATCCATTTTTACAAGAAGCAAACAGTAAAGATTGGTTAGAAACTTTGGACAAACTCATGAAAATGGCCCCAAAGTTGACAGCAGTTGTTCCTGGCAGAGGCCGCATCGCTACAGTACATGATATTGAGCCGATGCAAAACTATATTCAACTGATACGGCAGCGAATCAATGAGCACTTAACGAAAGAGTTGACACGGGATGAAACGGCCGTTTACATCCCCGAACTCCTCACCATGTTTCCCATCCACCACCTACCGACCGACTGGGTAAAGCGTCAAATCAAACAGAGTTTGGCACGTGTGTATGATGAGATACAATTAGAATATAGGTCAATTCACGCCTAATTTGATAAAATGAAGTGTGAAGCATCGGCAATTTTCTCAAAATTTATGGTGAGTACGTCGCCGACAGAGTAGAATTAGTTGAGCAAAAAGCTAGTAACTAGCAAATATCCCAAGTAGTGTCCCAATCCGTCAGTCATGCTAGTTACACAAGTTATTGCAGATTCCAAGTAGCACATTTACCTTAAAGTTATCCCGTCGGCACTAATGGGGAAGCAGGATCATGAGAAACCGTAAGTATGACGCATCAGAAGCGTTAAAACTTGTTCCTTTTTTCAACAACCTCAATCAAGAAGAAGTTGGCAACCTATCTAAGCGTTTGGTTCCACGACGTTTTAACGCTGGGCAAATCATTTTTCATCATGGCGATCCCGGCGGGCTACTTTACATAATTAGCCGGGGCAAAGTTAAGATTACCCATTCAACCCCAGATGGTCAAGAAGCAATGCTGGCTATTTTTGGGTCCGGTGATTTTTTTGGCGAACTTGCCTTGTTAGACGATTCACCTCGGTCAGCCACCGTCGAAGCCCTTGAACCAACCGAAACAATGACCTTACATCGGGATGAATTTATTCGATATATCCACAACAATCCCAATTTTTCATTACATATTCTGCAAACTTTAGCCCAGCACATTCGCCGCTTAAACAATCAGCTGAGCGACATCTTCTTCCTAGACTTGCCTGCCCGGTTGGCGCGCCAATTGCTGCACCTGGCTGAACAACATGGCAACAACATCGACGATGGCATCCGCATTGAGCTATCTCTCACCCAAACTGACCTCGCCGAAATGACAGGAGCCACACGCGTCAGCATCAACAAGGCGCTAGGACGATTTCGACGGGCAAATTGGGTGAAAGTCAGCGGGCGTAAATTCACCATTGTGGATCGTGATGCGTTACGCAATTTGATTCAGACATCTGGTGGATCCATTTAACAAACACCCCATGTCACTTTCAATCGATAACTTAATTTTTATGGATAGCAGCAGCCTGCCATTCTAATTGCACCTATTTGCCAGATGAAACTTTACGCCATCAGCGATCTACACCTTAACCACAAAACCAATTGGCAAACATTGCTCAATCTACCCCAGTATCCAGAAGATTGGCTAATTATTGCGGGTGATGTCGCTGATACAATTGTTCAATTTGCGCAAGCGATGGTTGTCTTATCCGAACGATTTGCAAAAGTCTTTTGGACACCAGGCAACCATGATTTGTGGACACTGCCCACCGACAAGCTGTCTAAACAAGGGGTTCATAAATACAATCAACTGATTGCTATTTGCCGTAAATGTGGGGTTCTCACACCGGAGGATGATTTTGTGCAATGGGCGGGAGAAGGCCAAGCTTATTGGATTGCACCAACCTTTACGCTATACGACTACAGCTTTCGCCCAGACACTGTTTCATTTGCAAATGCCCTCACGTGGGCCAGAGAAACAAATGTGGAGTGTACAGATGAAATCGTGCTGCACTCGTATCCATTTGCGTCGAAAGCAGAATGGTGTGCAGCCCGCTGTCAATACACAGAAAATCGGCTGCAAGCGATAAAGGGAGACGTGCCCATCATCCTTATCAATCATTTTCCATTGCGGTACGATTTGGTAAATTTGCGCATGATTCCTCGTTTCTCACTGTGGTGCGGCACAAAATTAACGGAATTGTGGCATTCACAGTTTCAACTGGACACAGTGATTTACGGACATCTCCACATACGCGGCACTTATCAACGCGATCAGACTCAATTTATGGAAGTATCTCAGGGGTATCCGCAAAATTGGGACACCAAACGGGGAACAGCTGCGTACTTACGACAGATTTTGCCTAAACCAATTTCAAATCGAATAGAAACATAACTTTTTTACAAGTGATTTTCCCGTTTCGGAGTGGAGGCTTTAGCCGGAACGGTTCCGGCTAAAGCCTCTACTCCGGAATTTGCGTTCTGGATGACCATAAGCTTGCGTAACTCCCCGGCTCTGATTAGAATCCCACCTCATATGTGCCCGTTCGCAAATAAAATCATGGAATTGGCGAATGGGCTTAAAGTAGCCGTTCGGTTCCGAAACTGCTATTTTATTTTCGAACGGCTGCTATGAACATGCCATTTACGGGAATCTCACACAAAACTAAGACCTACGTAAGATTTTGTGTGTATAAATACCAGGATAACATTCACAAAGTGACAAAATAATTCATGGAAAATGTCAACTCTGAAGAAAATCAAATTGAAGAAACGGCCGTTTCCCACCCCACAACACGTTTCAACACCTGGGAAGCCTTCACCACCCTTATTTTGCTGCTCATCTTGCTGCTGGCAGCTTATTTTCGCTTTACAGGCCTCAATTGGGATGCCAATTACCACCTGCATCCCGACGAACGCTTTTTGACTATCGTCGGCTCAGCGTTAGACGGCGCACCTGACCCCATCACCTATCTCAAAACATCCGAATCACCCCTGAATCCATACAACGTTGGGCAAACCTTCTTTGTTTACGGCAACTTTCCCCTGTCAGTCACCACCTACGTGGCAGAATGGGCAGCCAATCTTTGCACCACGCTCACGGGTGCCGACGGCGAATTGCCTGGTTGGTGCATTGGCAGCTTCGTTAGCTATGATGGCATCCACCTGATTGGCCGATTTATGTCTGGCCTGCTTGATCTGGTTGCTGTCGCCTTCACATTTCTGATTGGACGACGTTTGTATGATCGACGCATTGGGCTGCTAGCCGCCATGTTACACGCCGTTGCCGTGATGCCGATTCAGCAGTCCCACTTTTTCACGATGGACAACTGGGCAGCCGCGCTAACGACGATGACCATTTATACGGCCGTTCGCGCTGCTGGTTTCGGTGACAAAGAACAAAAGTGGCGGGTGGTCTGGTGGGTGCTATTTGGCATTGGAATGGGGGCTGCAACGGCTTCCCGCATCAACGTAGCCCCCGTAGCAGGCATTGCTCCAGTCGCCGCCGTCATCTGGTTGGCACGCAAAGGCCACACCTGGCAAACCATATGGCAAGGCGTAATTAATCTTGTCAAAGGCAAAGTTTCGATGGCTGGGATGGACGTACAGCGCATGATGCTGGGGGTGATGATTGCGGCGATTGTTTCTGTTGCCTCCTTCCGCATCACTCAGCCATATGCTTTTGCTGATCCGGAAACTGTGCGGACTAGTGTTCTTGCCGAAACAGGGCAGGAACCTGGACTGATCACAACAGTTGCACGCTCTATTTTTGGCTTTAACCCGCAGTGGCGCGCCAACATGGAAGAAATTCAGCACCAGCAGGGGCCAGACTTTGCGGCTCCTTTTGCGCTGCAATGGACAGATCGGGCACCAATTTTGTTCCCGCTGACGAATATGGTGCTGTACGGCATGGGCTTGACGGCGGGGATTACGGCGTGGGCTGGCTTTTTATGGGCGCTGTGGCGTATTGTGCGCGGCAAGCCAGATTGGGTACGCCATGCGATTCCGGTTGCTTGGGCTGGCTTCTATTTTGTGTTTATGGGCACTCGTTGGGTAAAGTCAATTCGCTATTTTTTGCCGATTTACCCGATGCTGTTTTTGTTGGCGGGATGGGCGCTGTTTGCGATTTGGGATCGGATGAAGGTGGCGGAAAACGGCCGTTTTCTCAAACAAACCCTCGCCGCTTTGCTGATCATCGCCACCGTCCTGCCCAGCTTGCTATGGGCCAACACCTTCATCACCACCTACACCACCCCATTCACCCGCATTCGCGCTTCTGAATGGATTTATGACAACATCCCCAGCGGCGCAACGCTCATTTACGAAGCAGACGGCCAACAAAAAACATTCCAACTGCCGCTCAAACAATTTCAGTTTGTCAACGGCGGCGCCCCGTTAAGTCTCGGGTTTAATATGCCTGAAGATGGCACGATAACGGCCGTTTCCCTCAACTATCTCAGCCTGTCACCCGAAGCACTTCCCAACAGCAGTCGGCAGACACTACAAGCATCGCTAAACGCCAACGGCAATTTTGTAACCGGGGAAGAATCGTTCGCCCTATCCAATGAACGCCAGCGGATGGTGATTGATTTGCCAGATACGGCCGTTTCTGCCGATTCTCGCACCGACTTCACCATCGAATTGCTCTCCCCAGGTCCCGTTTCAGCCGGAACCAGCCTGCTCATGACCGAATCGTGGGATGATTTGCTACCGGTAGGCATCGATGGCCGTAACTCTTTCGGCAGCTATTACACCGAAGTTTTCAACAGCCAGCGTCCCATCACCGACACCGATTCCCAAGAAAAACGGCAGCAGATGGTCGAATGGCTCGAAGAAACGGATTACATCGTTCTCAGCAGCCAACGCGCCATGTGGAGCCAGCCGCGCATTCCCATCTCCTTCCCGATGATGATGGTTTATTACGAATCCTTGTTTAACGGACAAATGGGATTTGAGTTGGTGGGTGAATTCCATGCCGATTTCCATGTCGGTCCACTGTATATCAGCGACACTACCGGGCAAGTTGCCTGGGGCGAACCCCCATTTGCCGGATTCCCCCCTCCAGGCGAATTGGCAGCGGAAGAGGCGTTCTCCATTTACGATCATCCGCCGGTTTGGATATTCCAAAAAACGGCCAACTACAGCCGCGAAAACACGATCCAAATTTTAGGGGATGTCGATTTAAGCCCCGACAAGGTGCGATTTATGACGCCCGGTGAAGCAACGGATGCCCCCAACGGGCTGATGCTCACCGATGCCGAACAAGCGACGCAGCAGGCCAACGGCACGTTTAGCCAGGTGTTTAATGTGGATGGCGTACTCTCTACGAATCCGACGGTGGCAGCTGTGGTGTGGTGGATAACGGCCGTTCTCCTCGGCTGGCTGGCATTCCCATTAGCGTCCATGATTTTCCGTGGCTTGCCAGACAAAGGGTATGCTTTGGCTCGCATTTTGTCACTGCTGCTCATTTCATATTTTGGCTGGCTAATGGCTAGTTTGAAATGGCTGCCAAATT
>QQUD01000915.1 GCA_008501785.1 Chloroflexota bacterium | reverse complement strand
TCTGTTCACAACAGGTCGATTATTAGCCTTAATGATGGGGCTGCAAACCATTTGGTTGGCAGCCATCTGGGTGAGTGGCGCGGCTGGCAACGCACATAAATTGCCCAGGTTAATTCTGTTCACAATGATCACCGGCACGACGGTCGCATGGATGCCCGATTTGTCACAAAGCCGATTCATAAAAAGCATCACCACATTTTTCTCAAATGATCGATATACATTGTTATTAATCATTTCCATCGTTTTGATAGCAGGAACTGTCTATGCTTCTGAACAGCGGATATGGGGATATGATGAAGAGGGAAATTATGCTGCCGCCGAACTTGTGGCCACCGAAGGCGCATCTGCATTGTTTCAAAATTATGGAGAGATGGGGTGGCTGGGCAAACAACATCCGCCACTGAGTCCAATCCTTTATGGGTTTACACTTCGCATTTTTGGGGTTGGATTATTTCAGGCCAGGTTACTGACGCTGTTTTTCATGATTGGAACGGGTATGTTGACTTATCTGATAGGTCGCGAATTATATAGCCGCCAAACTGGACTTATCGCTGTCTTTATTTTGTTTTCATTTCCACTCTTCTTCCGCTTGGGTACAGTTGCCATGGTTGAAGTGCCGCTTACCTTTTTCTTTTCGCTGGCCATTTATCTGACGTTGCGCTTAATGCGTAGCATGGATGGAAGGTTGGTGGTTGCCCTTGGTTTGGCGGTGGGTGCGGGCATGTTGACAAAGTACACAATGGTGTTTGTTTTGCCGATCATTGCTTATTTGGTGATGACGAAATGTTCGTTTAAACAAGCGGTTAAGCTGTTTGCGGTTTTGGGGGTAACGGCCGTTACCGGTCTCACAATCTGGCTCCTCTTCGCCAAGCAAACCGATTTTCTAGTGATGCAGCTAGAAACGATTTGGTCATACGCACTGCTGGTAACAACCAATGAGTATGGGCGAATGGTGTTATTTGAAACAGTCACGAACCGGCTGCCAACGTCATTGGGTGTTTACAATTTACCCATCATTGCTTTCGGCATGATCTTGATTGTGCGTCGCCGCCAGCCGAAAGATTGGTATACGTTGATGTGGATTGCCCTGGTTTGGATTCCGCTCATTTTGACGCTTCCCGATCACCGCTATTTTATGTCTACTTTTCCAGCGCTGGCTATTGTCGCAGCCGAAGGATTAAAAAAGATACCAGCTTTAAACAAAAAAGCCGTTCTGCTTTCCCTACTTTATTGTGCAGGTTCATTGTACTTATTTGTAGATTGGTCCCGTGCAACCTGGATGTTCGTGCAATAAACCAAAGCTTTTTGACGTATCAAACTTGCCATGCTACACTTTTTTTATCAATTTTCAGAAATGGAGGCTGCAATGAATCGAGCAAAAACGACATTCATCTTGGGTATCCCACCTCATCAGCAGCCCTCCGTGGATTGAGAACTTGACATAAAGTATAAAATTGTTCCAAAAGCCACGGTTGCGCAACAGCTCGTGGCTTTTTTATTGCGTTGTATCCCCAATCGATCACCATCAATACCAAAAGCACCACGAGCCGCACCATGCCGTGGCATTTTTCTTCCCTTGCACCTTGCACCTTTGCACCCTGCACCTATTTCCTCAAAAGGACCATCATGAAATTACCACTCAAACAATACTGGGCTTTGCTCAAACAATATTTAAAACCGCAGTGGCGAAATGCCACACTGCTGGCCATTTTGCTGCTGACGCATATCGGATTGCGGTTGGTGAATCCGCAGGTGATGCGCTTTTTTATAGACACGGCCGTTTCCCAAGGCCCCCTCTCCACACTGATCAACGCGGCACTGTTGTTCCTGGGCATCGCCACCATCAACCAAATTCTCTCCCTCAGCAACACCTACCTTGGTGAACAGGTCGCTTGGACCGCGACCAATGCCCTGCGTCATGATCTGCTGCGTCACGTTTTGCGGCTCGATCAATCCTTCCATAAACAACACACTTCTGGCGAAATGCTAGAACGCATCGATGGTGATGTGAACGCGCTCTCCAACTTCTTTTCTCGCTTTGCCGTGTTTGTGGTGGGTAATTTGCTGCTCATTGTGGGCATCTTGGTTTTGCTGTGGCGCGAAAATGGCTGGTTGGGATTTGTTTGGAGCAGCTTCACCATCATTTGGCTGGCGGCCATGATCTGGCTGCGTGGATTGGCGATTCAGCATTGGGAAAAGGTGCGCGGCTTTAGCGGCAAATTTTATGGCTTCTTGAGCGAACAGCTTGCCGCCACTGAAGATATTCGCGCCAATGGTGCGGTTAACTTTGTGCTGCACCGCGTGGATGTGATGTTTGGCGACTGGTTTAGAACCCAACTGAAAGCAAACAAGGTTGCCAACAATATGTGGTCAGCCAGCATTGTCCTGTTTGCCATTGCCAATGGAATCACATATGTGATTTGTGCAGCGCTGTTTTTTAACGGCCGTATCACCATCGGCACCGCCTACATCCTCATCCTCTACGCCAACCTGATTCAAGACCCAATGATTCAACTGCGCAATCAGCTCGAAAATCTGCAAAAAGCCGAAGCCAGCATTCAGCGCATTCGTGAATTGTTGGCAATTGAGACGAAGCTAGTGGATGGAAACGGCCGTTCCCTCCCCACCGCGCCTCTCACCCTTAATGTACACGATCTCACATTTAGCTACGAAGCTGACGATCTTGTGCTGCAAAACATCAGCTTCCAACTTCAGCAGGGACGTATTTTGGGATTGCTGGGGCGCACCGGCAGCGGCAAAACGACGCTGGCCAGGTTGATTTTGCGCTTGTACGACCCGATCAGTGGCAGCATCACGCTCGATGGTGTTGCGCCACCCACGCAGCAGCTTGCCCATTGGCGTACACATGTGGCGATGGTCACACAAGACGTGCAGCTATTCCGCGCCTCCATTCGTGAAAACCTCACCTTCTTCAATCCACACATCGCCGATGCCGATATCTTGGAGACGCTGGCCGATTTGGGTTTATCCGAATGGCTAGAAACGCAGGAATACGGATTGGATACGGTGCTGTCATCTGGCAGGGGCAGCCTGTCCGCAGGGCAGGGGCAGTTGCTGGCATTTGCGCGAGTGTTCCTCACAAATCCCGGCTTGATCATTCTCGACGAAGCATCATCCCGGCTCGATCCGGCCACCGAACATTTGATTGAACGATCCCTAGACCGCCTGCTGCACAACCGCACCGGCATCATCATCGCCCACCATCTGGCAACGGTGCAGCGGGCTGATGATATTTTGATTTTGGAAAACGGCCGTATTCTCGAATACGGCTCCCGTCACCAACTCGCAACCAATCCCCAATCTCGCTTCGCACAATTGCTGCAAACTGGGTTGGAGGATGTGCTTGTATAAGAAGTTTTAAACCACAGATTACGCAGATTTCACAGATTAAAGAAGCGAGAAAATCTGTGAAATCTGTGAAATCTGCGGTTGGAATTCTTTTGATTCAAAGGATTATTCAATGAAAACAGCAAAAGTTATTTGGAGACTAATTGCATACATGCCCTTCACCTATTTCATTAACACGTTGATGTGGATGGGTTTAACCATGCTTGATTTGGCGTTTGGCTTGATTGCCAAATATTTTTTCGACTGGCTCACCGGCAGCAGCCCACTCGACCTGTCGATTTGGTCGATTTTGGGAATGGTGACGGTAACGGCCGTTGGCGGCATCTTCTTCCTGCGCACAGGTGTCATTCTCGACACGCGCACCCGATTTGTCCACAGCGCCTTGCTGCGCCGCAACCTGCTGCAAAACATCTTACGCCGACCTGGTGCAAAAGCAATGGCTGCCTCACCAGGCGAAGCGATCAGCACCTTTCGGGATGATGGTGAAATTATGGAGGATGCCGTTGACTGGGTAATCGACACCATAGCCATGATTGCCTTTGCGGTGAGTGCAATTGTGATTATGCTCACCATTGATATGATGCTAACCCTTGTCACAATTTTGCCGTTGGCTGCTATTTTGCTGATTACCCAGGCCGCCAGCAACCGCATTAAGCGATATCGTCGTACCAGCCGCGAGGCAACCGAAAAAGTGACCGGTACGCTCAACGAAATCTTGACCTCCGTGCAGGCCATCCAACTCGCCAATGCTGAGGAACACGTGCAGCGGCAGTTCCAATACCTCAACGATGAGCGTCGTCACCTGATGGTGCGCGATAATGTGCTCTCTCAAATGTTGCGTTCAATCTATGCCAACAGTAACGCGCTCGGCACCGGCCTGATTCTCATTTTAGCGGCTGGTGCCATCCGTAGTGGAGATTTTACCCTGGGTGATTTTGCGCTGTTTGTGCAATATCAGGCCTTCCTGGCGATCTACACAACTGATCTGGGTCAATTTTGGGCGCAGTTTAAACAAGCCACCGTTTCGTTTAATCGGATGGTTGAATTTTTGCAGGCCACTGCGCCAGTTGACACGACAAAGGCTGAGATTGAAACGGCCGTTTTAGCCCACCCACCCATCTACCTCAACGAAGACGTGCCCGCCCTGAATCAATCAAGCCAAGCGGTATCACAGCCTTTGACCACGCTAGAAATTAACGGCCTATGTTATCGACACGATAAAAACAATGGCACGAATGGCAAGTTCACTGGCATCGAGGACACCTCATTTCAGATGCAGCGTGGCAGCTTTACAGTCATCACCGGGCGCGTTGGCTCGGGCAAGACGACGCTGTTGCAGGTTCTGCAAGGGCTGCTGCCATTGGATGCGGGTGAGGTGCGGTGGAACGGCCGACTCATCACCAACCCCGCCAACTTCTTCACGCCACCCCACACCGCTTACACCCCCCAAATTCCGCAGCTGATAAGCATGAGTTTGCGTGATAATTTGCTGTTGGGGTTGGATGAAACGGCCGTTAACCTCCCCGCCGCCATTCATCAAGCTGTGTTTGAAACCGATCTGGCTGAAATGCCTGACGGCTTAGACACGATGGTTGGTCCCAAAGGAGTGCGTCTGTCCGGTGGTCAAATCCAACGCACGGCGGCGGCACGGATGTTTGTGCGTCAGCCAGAACTGTACATCTTTGATGATTTGTCGAGTGCGCTGGATGTGAAAACGGAGCAGCTTTTGTGGGAAAGGCTGTTTGAACAAAAAACAGTCAACAGTCAACAGTCAACGGACAACGGACAACGGACAACGGATTATGGACTACAGCCTACCTGTTTAGTCGTTTCGCATCGCAAACCGGCTTTGCGGCAGGCGGATCAGATTGTGGTGATGAAAAACGGCCGTGTTGCCGACATCGGTACACTCACTGAGCTGTTAGATCGCTGTGAAGAAATGCAGCATCTCTGGTATGAAGGCGGTTAGAAGTAGGGGCGTACCCTTGTGGTCGCCCTCTGCTCCCCTCTGCTCTGGCCGAGTCTTTTGACCGTTCCTTTGCTTGTTTGTGTGGATGGATTTTGGAGGGGAAACGGCCGTTTTCCACCTACCTTAACCATCTAAAACAGGTAAAATCCTAAATTCGTAACGGGCTAGAGACCAAAAAAGAGGAGACATCATAAACGTGGCACACCACCACCCATGAAAACCGTAGTGCGATTTGGTAAATCGCATATCGAATTAGCAATTCGATTTACATTGGAGACACCACGCCGCTGCGCGGCACCAACAAATGAATGAAAATTTGTAGCCCGATTTTCTAAATCGGGCATCGAACAAGATGTTCGATTTACACAGGAGAAGTGGATCGGCATAAACGCTATTCACAGGGATATCGAAACTCTGCAAGAGCAGGAAAAAATTAAAAAGGCTTACTGCAATGTTGCATAACAGCCACAAAGATAACGACACATGATAAAAAACTCTCCACAACTCGTCACGCCACGTATGGCACTAACCGGACTTCTTAGCTTTATATTGATCGGTGGCGCACAGGCACTGTACGGCCCATCGCTCCCCAACTTTACGCTGCGATTTGGTTTAGAAACCGGTACGGCCGGTGTTGCTATCAGCGTACATAATGTAGGTGCTGTGTTGGGAATCTTAAGTGCAATTCCCATAACCCGTTACCCAGCTCTGGCACGTTGGCGTGTGGGGGTGTCAATGGTGTTTTTGACACTCGGGTCCTTACTGGTTGCGTTTTCTCCATACTGGTCACTCACCATCGGCGGCATCTTTTTTATTGGATTAGCCTATGGTAGTCTGGCGATTGGTATAAACAGCTTATTTGCTGTCGGCTTCGGATCACGTAGTCCAGCAATGGTCAATTTACTTAATGCAATTTTTGGCATAGGAGCGATTTTGAGTCCGCTGCTGTTTTTGTTACTTCCAACACGACCGCAGATCACATTTCTTATTTTAGGAGCTGCGGCAGGCTTACTTATCCCGTTGGCCTTCATCCTCGATGATCGTGTGCCTGCGAAACCGGTAACACGAGACAAAACTCAAAACCACACGCTTCTGTTCGTTTTTATTGTGTTTCTTGGTTTGGGGGGTGGACTTGAAGCGAGTACGGTAGGGTATGCGGCAACGTATCTGATTGCTAAGGGGACTACGGCCGAAACGGCTGCAACCATCACCTCACTCCTCTTTCTAACGTATACACTTGCCCGCCTAGCCGCCATCCCGCTCAGCATTCGCTTTACGTCAGCGCAAATAGTGATGAGCTGCGTCAGCATAACCGCCATCCTACTATTGGCTTCACATAGCGCAGCGTTGGCACCCATCAGCATTACGCTGCTAGGTGGATCGCTTGCCGTCTTTTTTCCAAATGGCTTCAATTGGATTAGTGATGTGTTTGGTGCGTCAAATAGCACAACGTTGATATTTGCAGGCGGGCTTTCTGGTGGTGTTTTTGTGCCATTTATTGTGGCATGGATTACGGCATCTTTTGGTGAGCAATACATCTTCACCACAATTTTGGTGGTCAGTATACTGGCCCTTCTGACCGGTTTTTTCCTGTTGTCTTTGCTTAAGTCCAACCCATTACAAAGAGCCTCCGCAAAATAACTCTAAACAACTTAGTGAGCGAGCATCTAGAGTCAAGTTGCCGGTGTGGAGGCTTTAGCCGGAACCGTTCCGGCTAAAGCCTCTACTCCGAACAGGGAAGTGATTTCTAGACGCTTACTTTCCATAAATTAATCCAAACCCAAATCAAAACCAAAAAATTTTGGATCGTTTTAGGATCGCTTTCCGTTTACCCTCTTGCAGACGGGTCGAAAAAGTTTGATGTGTTCTATTTATCTCGCTTGTTGCGGCTGCTACTCTGCCTTGCCTGCTCTTCAAACCAAGCGACCCACAACCAATCAAAAAACAGTCAAACGCAATTGAAAAGCAGCGTGCGCAATGCGAACGTTCAATAGTTGAGGGTATATATTTCATGATGTTTGCAAAACGATTAAAAACGGCCGTTTTCGGTCTCCTCCTTATCTTGCTGGCAAGTTGGGCCATCACGCCCACATCAGCTCCCGTGCGCGCTGAGACAACTGCTGGTCCGATAATCACCGTTGACACCCCCGCAGACCTGTCCAACAGCACTAATTTTGACAACCACCCCTGTAATTACACCAGTGGCGCTATTTACACCCCTGCGCCCGATGGCAAATGTCCACTGCGCCGCGCACTGCTAGAAGCAG
>QQUD01000855.1 GCA_008501785.1 Chloroflexota bacterium | reverse complement strand
GTACGCTTGAATCAGTTGCAAGCTGATTCATTCTACAGTCCTGCCTCTGGCAACGGCAACAGACAAGACGATATGGAGTTTTTAAGGTTCAGATTTATGACCCAGGCTCAAAAACGCCAGAGTCCAGTACATAATTGGATTGGGTGTTCGAATCAAATGCTGTTCCCCATCCATAAGGATGAAGACGTTTAATGCAACCATTGACCACCAGGCAACAATTAACAAATATTTTGTTATGTCGTATCAATCGAATTCGGGTGGTTCTTGAATCAGCGTGATGCCAACAATTCCAGACATGAGGACAATATAAAAAACAACGTATTTCCAATTAAGAGAATATCGTAAAGGAATTCTTGGAAGAGGTGGGGCAATGGGTGAGTGTTTTGGTCTGGTCGTAACAAGATGCACAATGATTCCAGCAATAACTCCCCCAATTATTTAACTCATTACTCCAACTAACCATGGATCAAAGAATAATTCTTCCACGAGAGAACCCCTTTTTCGATTGAAATACATTTGGGCGACGTTCAATATACAAACTATTTCATAGAGAGAGATTTAGGGGAAGTTGCAATTATCATACACTCATATGACGCTTGTCACTAATCTTATCGTTTGTGCCATACAAAATCTTATCAATTGATAAATAACGGCCGTTTCCAACCCCAAATAAAACACAAACGACAAATCAACCAGCAAAGACCTGTGATCCTGCCCATGCATCACCATTTCAATAATGGTGTCAGCGAAGCCGATCATGTATTCAACAATTTAAATAATTTGTTTTTGGCGGCTTTTTTGTCAAATGTGAGTACCGTTTCACAACCTGAGGTTTGAGCTGAACACGCTATTAGGAGGTCTGGTAATTCGGTGCTTGCCTCGTAGGCTGTGGAAATGAATGCACGAATGGTCTTTTGTGATTCGAATTCTAAAATGGGCATCAGCACCAAATTTGCCAACGATTGCAGAATTTCTGTGCGCTTGACTAAGTACACGGATTCTAGGACCCATATCGTTTCCAGCACGACAAGAAGTGGGATAAATAAAATATCTTTGTTCCTTTCTGCCGCTTTGAATTTTTCGTAGACAATTGCTGCTTGAACCGGATCATCTTTGACAAGAAATCGAACGAGGACGTTGGTATCTAATGCTTCCATCAGAATTCACTTCTTATTTTTTGTTTGATTGCTTCATCCATCTCGTCAACTGAAACGGGCATGTCTTTTTTGTAAGCTGCTAGCAAACCAAAAACATCATCAACCTTTTTTGTGACTGGTCTAAGGATGACTTCGTTTGATTTTGTCACGACAAATTCCACCTTGTCTCCCGGCAGCAAATTTAGTGAATCCCTGATCGATTTTGGGATTGTGATTTGTCCTTTACTTGTTACTGTTGTCAGTGCCATTCGGAAGCATTCCTTACTAAAGTAGATAATTCTTACTTAATGGTATTACCAAAGGTGTGACTTGTCAATGATATTAACGGTTACTTCTGTCACGATTGACGATTGACGATTCTGGCACTTCACCGTTCACAATTCATTATTCTTAATTCATTATTCAAACGGCCGTTTCCCCTCCCTCATTCGCTGCTTCCTAAAATTCGTTGTCCTCTTGCTGCTGCCCGAGCCAAACGGCCGTTCCCAACACCAAATAAAACACAAACGACAAATCAACTAAGAAAAAGCTGTGATCCACCAGCCCATGCACCACCATGTCAATCAGTGTGCCGGTGAAGCCGATGACAACTGGCAGCCAAAGTGGGGAGACTTTGGGTTTTAGTTTGGTGAGCGTGGTAACGGCCGTTCCCACCATCCATCCCCCCGCAATCAACCCAAGCAGCCCTAGCCGCGTCACAAAGTCAAGCAAAATATTGTGTGGATGATTGAGGTAATCCTCCTGCCATGCCGCATCCAAAATGTAGCGGCCCCGATACGCATACAAGAAATTGTCCAACCCGACGCCAAATACGGGATGGTCCAAAAACATGCGCCAACTCGATTTCCACAAATTGACGCGCAAAAAGCTGGTATTGCCGCGCGGGTCGAGCCGTCCCGCTAACTGTGGAATTTGCATCGCTACCACAAATGCGACCACGCCAGCCACACCAAGCCCCAGCATCCAGGGCCAGGTGCGCCGTCCGTTAAGCTGCTGCCACTGCCAAAAGATGAACAAAAACGCCGCCGGTAAACCCAAAAAGATAGCCCCACGACTAAACGTGAGCAGGGTGACGATGCCGATGAGGGGGAAAACGGCCGTGTACACCCATCGTTGCCTGCCATGTTCCTGCGACCCAAACAACACCATCGCACCCAACAGCGGTAAAATACGCCCCAAATAAAGCCCCACGTTGTTCGGCGAGCCATAAAACGAGCGTACCCGCATCAAGCCGCCCTCAGCCGTAATCAGGAGTTCCGTGTCAAACAAATATTGCCACAAGCCAACGACCGCCACCAGCACACCGCTCAACACAAACGCATCCAGCACAATCCAAAACTCGCGTTTTTCCAGCTTCACCAGCCGCAGCAGTAGGTAAAACAACGCTGGTTCAATAATGACCATGCGCCATTCATTGGTTGCTACACTAAGCCGTTCTGTAAACAGCAGTGAAACTGTTGCCACCGCCACAAATGCCGCTACTGCAACATCTGCTTTTTGCCACTTTGCTTGTGCCAGAAGTTGTCGAATCGATTGCTGTTTGCGCTGTGCAATGCTCGTTGTAATCCACGCAGTGCCAACAGCAGCTACTGTAATCAGCGTGAAAATTTCAACGGGCGAAAATCGGTAATGAAAGATGTCTTTTAGCACATAATTAACAGACAGGGGGAAACTAAACGCAATCAGCGCCACACCCCACGCTGGTCGAAAATAGATGAGGACAAACAAAATTGCCAACGCCGCCGCATAAATGAAAAAGGTGGGCGTCACATAAAAAATAGACGCAGCGGCAGCGGTCAGTGCCAACTGCCCACTATCTCCCAAACGACGGTAGATGCCTGCGGCCTGCTCACCCCAGGTGAGCCAGCCGGTTAGCGCGACAATGGCGGCAGTAACGGCCGTTATCACCCCCTGCTTTCTCTCACTTAACCGTCCATACCACTGTCGCAATTGCTGCCCCAGTTTGCCCCAGTCAGCGCGACGGCCTGTGCGAATGGTCATAATCGTGGCAAAAACGGCCGTAATCGCCACCCCGACCATTTGCCACCGATAAGCTGAGTCATCAGGCCGATAACCCACGGCAAACCCATTCAGCGCCCACTGGTCCCAGCCGCGAAATGCTTCAATCTCCATCATGTGCGGACCGGGCGTTAAATCGTGCGCCACCCATTCTGTCGCCACATAATCTTCGGTATCGTCAGGTGCGGTTAAAACGAGTGTGCTGCCGCGATTGTCTTGTGGCAGGGCGTTAGCAGGCTGCCCGTCAATCGTCACGTACAACCGGGCGCGATAATCGGCGCGGCGCACACGCAGCCCCGCATCCGTGCCCCAAAATGTGAATGTGACACGATCTCCCGGCATGTCGTCGGGCGTTTCGCTGATGTCTGCGCCATATTCAGGCGAAAACTTCCAGCCACCCTGAAACTGTTGCGCTGGATGACCGGGTGCTGCCAGATAGAAGCCGGGTTGGGCCACGGCTTCGTTTTGTTGGGCGAGATGGGCTTGGATGGAAACGGCCGTTTCACTCCCCGCCACCGCAAATCCCCAACGCGGATCATCTTCTCCCGCATCTGGCTGCCAGCTTTCCAAAAACATGACGCCCATCCACGGCCATTCCTGCTGCGCACGAGTCAATCCGGCAATCGTGGCGTTGGCTTGTTCGCTGCTGGTGGTTACACCCCAAATCGAAGGATTGCCTTGCCAATTTTCGGGCAAACTGTTCCAACCCCAATTGCCAGCCCAAATTGTTTTGTGCGTGTCGCCAAAATCATCCATCACTTCGCGCAATAAAATGGGGCGACTGAAATTGAGCACCTCTTGCGCCACGCGCCGGTCATCGGGACCCGTGTAAAAGCCGTATGGTTTTGCCGCGATGATGTCGAATGCCTCACCCGCGCCAGATTCGTATAGCGATTTCAGGAAGATGGGTTCAGTCAGATTCATCGGCCCTGTTTCCATCGTTGGTGCTAACGGGGCTGCTACAATCAGCGCGTCTGCATCAGCCGCACGAATGGCATCGGCGGCAGCACTGAGCAACGCGCCATACGCCGCAGGGTTCACGGGGCGATTGCCCCAATGGGTTGTCAAATTTGGCTCGTCCCAAATGATGTAATGTGTGATAGTGTCGGAAAATCGGGCTGCAAATTCACTCGTCCAGGCGGCAAATACGGCCGTTTCTACTGGCGCAAACTGATTGTCAGGATCGCCATCGAGCAGTGGCACGAGGGTGAGGTTATGGGCGGAAACGGCCGTTACCAACCGCTCCGTCGCATCCCAATCAAACTCAGGCGAATAGTAAAATGGCTGTTTAATTGTTTGCACACCGAGCGCAGCAATATCAGCCAGCGTTTCGTCTAGCTGCGGATCATTCACATCCAGGTAAACATTCAACCCCAATTCGACGCCAGCACCAATCATGGGAGGCGGCAGTTCATTTGGAATGCCGCGTGTGAGAAACTGTTGTTGTCTTTGCAAAGCCCCCATTGCCAAAATGGACACCAATGCTATCAACAGCCAGAAAATCGTAAAAATATGTTTTCGGTTGAAATTATTCATAAAGAGCGACACAGAGCCTTACGGAGATGCGTGGAAGAAGAAATTAATAATGAATAATGAATTGTGAATTGTGAATTGTGAATGAGGCAAGAGCGTTCACAATTCACAATTCATTATTTCCTTCTCTCTTTCTCTCTATACCTCTGTGTTCCTTTGTCTTATTCATCCACTAAATCAGTTCGGTCGGCGGTGGGTGTGGGGAAGGGGTTTACGGCCGTTTCTGCCACCTCGCCACTCAGCCCAATGCCATATGGTGCCCAGGTCGGATGGCTGTTGATGGCATCGTCTTGCGTGACGCGCCGCACTTCGCTGCTGGCTAGATTGAGGAAAAACAGATCGTTGTTAAAAATGAGCGCAATATCCTCTCCGGTGGGACTCCACGCCATAAATCGTGCTGTACGCGGGAAACTGCTGTTTTCGCCCACAGACGGGTAAATTTGCCGTGCATTGCTGCCGTCCTGGTCCATCAGCCAAAGCGTGTAGTTGCTGCGCTGGCTGTCAACAGGGTCGATGGCACGAAGGAAGGCAATACGGCCGTTTTCCACCCCATCATCTGTGCCGCTGTTCCAGTGCAAATGCCCCCACATCCCAGCTTGATCGATCACCTGTCCAGATGCGCCGCTGCTCACATCGGCAATCCAGCTATCGAACTGCATGGCCAGCGGGTCGTCGCCGCCGTGGGTGGTGAATGCCAGGAAACGGCCGTCTGCTGACCAACTGAGTGTTGGCACCCACACCCAATTCGATAAAGTGTTGTATTCGATAAAGGTTTGCAATTGCGTGCGCTGAGCGGTTTCAGATTCTGGATTGGTGGTTAACACGCCAATTTCATCGGCGTAGCTGTAGGCAATGAAACGGCCGTTTGGTGACCACGCATAATTGCCACCCCACCAACCATACGTCGCTGGATACGCTTCCACAAGCTGCTGTGGTTCGGTGGCCCCTTCACTTTCGACAGCCTCATCTTCTTCAGCTTCAACGTCGGTTTGTAGGACATTAAGCAGCCATAAATCGTTGTTCGCTTCCCATCCAGGAGGAGCATCTGTGGCGCGGGCGGTTGTGTATGCAATTTGGTAAGGTGCAATTTGAGACGGATTCCAGTCAGCCCACAGCACATTTTCGATGCCAACTGGCTTTGGTTTAGCCCCGCGTGCGGTACTCACAATCCACAAGCTGTTTTCAAAACGCGTTGTTTCGGTAGTGGTGCGGGTAAACAGCAAATGCGTGCCAGTAGGTGAAAGGCTGAATACACGTCCATCTAACGCGCCATCGGTATCGATTTGCTCGGGAAATGCAGTTGCGCCGCGCATAATCACGCCGCTGGCTTCGCTGATGTAGGCCAATGTGCCGCCAAATGTGATATTGCCTCGTGCGGCCCCAATGCCCACCATCACAATTTCGTCTTGCGCGGGTTCGATGGCAACTGTGTTCGTAGGCCAGCGCTCGGCTTCCAGCCCATCTCGGTACACGATACGCCAGGTTGTTTCTTGCAGCCCATCCTGGCCTGCTTGCACAATCACCGGCTCGTCATCTTCATCCATCGACTCGCTGCGCACGATTTTGCGCTCGAAGGTGACGGCTTGTTGAATGACTTCGAGTGATTCGGTGACGCGGACGATGGAAACGGCCGTGTTCTCTTCCAATGGTGTAAACAACGGTGGTGTCACTTCATCTAGCTCACCCAACTCAAGCTCAATTTCATCCAGTAATTGGCGTACGGTGGTGGCGCTTGTAATGATAGATTGAGTGTCGCCATCGACCGTAACGGTGACGGCAAGATTAGTGGGTTGGGAAGAGGTGGTAGCTGGCGTAGCACAAGCTGTTAATAAAGCAGCAAGCAGAGCAAGCAAAAACCAGATAGCATGTCCTACAACTTTTATTGAGTGCATATAGGAGACTATCTGGTTGGATATTACATCTGGCGTATTGCCGTGTTTAGGCATTTTTCCAAATTTCACGCAATTCCGGTGACAGGTCATCGGCAACTTTGTTGCTGAGATCGGTGTCAACTAATTGTTTGAGGGCGTGGAAAACGGCCGTAATCGGCACCTTCGCAAAATGTTGGTCAGAATGGCCACTGCGGCGGGCCACTGCTTCCGAAAATTCGGCAATCGTCACATTTGTGTTGCGAAAATGGATTAACCAAAAGAGGCGGCCAAGTTGTTCGCCTAATTCTTCTGGAAGCGCTTTAGCCAATTCTTTTTTAAGGCTTCGGCTCATATCCAAACCCATCGTGTTCAGTACGGCTTTGCTCCACGCTTTTGCCTGATTATTAGAAAGAATTTTGCCCTTTTCCAGGACAGTTTCGTAATATTGTTCGAGATTATTTGTTGCTGTCTGAATCATAAGTCCTCCAACTCAACTGAAGTTTTACCCCGGTCAAAAAATCGCGTCAAGTCTCTGATGAAAATCACTCGACTTTATGTGAATTTCTTGACAATCAGAATTCTTTTGTTATACTCCCGTTCGTTGTTGCGGGGTAGAGCAGAGGCAGCTCGTCGGGCTCATAACCCGGAGGTCATAGGTTCGAATCCTATCCCCGCTACTAGAGAAAGCTCTCACATTTGTGAGGGCTTTTTTATTATCCGTACCAGTAACCGTATCTAATGATTTCCATTTAAATAATCTGTTTTTGTTTTGACTTTTGTCCTAGACTCTGGCGTTTTTGGAGTGGAGGCTTTAGCCGGGTCACATAGGGTGGTTTGACCCGGCTAAAGCCTCCACTCCGATCTCCAAATGTGGATTTCGCCAGAGTCCAATATTGTTAGTGCTGTCGGCATTATTATTTTTGGTCATTTCATTAGGGTCTAGGTCAGGCAGCTCTAAATTTGCTTCATCAAGTTAATAAACACCTGCCACTTTAGTTCAATATATTGCAATCTTGTTAAAAAATTGTGTC
>QQUD01000962.1 GCA_008501785.1 Chloroflexota bacterium | reverse complement strand
GTTTTGCAGCGATTGGATGATGTTTTGGCGTTGTTTACTGAATAGTAAGAAGTGAGAAATGGGAAGTGACTTATGTCTACTTACTTCTCGCTTTCTTTTTTCCAAGAAATCGTTTGCAAACTTACACACAATTTGGTATCATCTCCGCCGCATATTGCGGGATAGTTTAATGGTAGAACCGGCGACTCTGAATCGTCTAGTCCAGGTTCGAGTCCTGGTCCCGCAGCCTAAATCAAGAGGGACGCACTTTCCGAAGTGCGTCCCTCTTTTTTGTGCGCTAATCAACTAAAATATCCTGCCAATGGTGCCGTACCACCTCTAAAAATGTGGCGTTGGGTTGATCCAATGTGCGCCCAACCAGCGAAATCAACAAGGGTTCATGGTAAAGCTGAGGCATGTCGCCAATGTTCAAATAAACAAGTTGTCCATCTGCCACATACTTTTTGACAAAACTTTGAGGCAAAAACGCGATGCCTGAGCCTTGTCGCAGCAATTCAGTTGCTATGGTAGCTGGCAAAAAAATGACTGCACCACCGCTGCCATCCCTGGCATTTTCTACGATGTTTTCGATTGCAGACGTTACCCGAGAATTGATGGTTACTCGATAAATCGTGTGGTCGTAAAGGTGGGCCAATGTTAACGGCCTGCGCATCTGCCGTTGAAAAACGGCCAGCGAATGCGTTGCGGCAACGACTGCTCGCACCGGTTCTTGAAAATGTGCCTGTATTTTGATGCCTTTATCCCATAATGGCGCACTGGTGAGACCAAGCGAGGCTGTTCCATCATAAAGCATGTCAATGATGTCACGGGGCATCCGGTAGCGAATTGTAAAATCAATCGCTGGTAATTGTTGTCGAAATTGTTGCATCGGATCGGTGAGCATGGCCCTGGCCAGGGCATCCAAAGCGGCAATCGTCACCTGGCCGGTTTTGCCTTCCCGAAAACTGTTAACGGCCATCATCCCATCTACCATCACATTAAGCATTCGTTCAGCGTATGGCAAAAATAATTTCCCGAGCTTTGTTAATTTAAGTTGACGCCCACCTCGCTCAAACAGCGTGCCACCTAACAATTTTTCGAGGGTAGCAATACGCGTACTAACGGCCGGTTGAGTTAAACCCAGCTCTTCTGCTGCCCGTGAAAAATTTCCTTCTCGTGCAACCCGTTCAAATGCTTCTAGTTGTTTTAGTTCCATCATACCTTCTGCTATAAATTTTTTTTATATCAATCATAAATTGTATCACCTACCATTATGGAATGCATTATGGTAAAGTTGTTTAATGGATTTTCATTCGGTGCGGACCACTGCCCCCCATGAAGTTTCCCAAACCATTTAAAGTTACATGTTCTCAATAGACTGTTGAAGCTAGTGTTAACCTGGCAGTTTATTGTTGCAAATTAGGATTGATTGAAATGAAAGTTGCTGTTTTGTCTGATATTCACGGAAATTTGGCTGCATTGGAATGTGTTGCTGAAGATATTTCACTTTGGCAGCCAGATGCGGTGATCGTGAATGGGGATGTGGTGAATCGTGGACCTCGACCGTTAGCCTGTTGGCGTTTTGTGCAGGCCCAGGCGAAAAAGTTTGGCTGGCGTATTTTACGTGGCAATCACGAGGATTATATCCTCAGTTTTTTAGAGGATAGTGCTAATTCTATGCGGGTGGATGAGAAGCAAAAACATGCTTATTGGACGTTTCAGCGGTTGAATGGGTCGGTGGAGGAGTTACGGCCGTTACCCAACCACTTCACCCTCAATGCCCCCGATGGCTCCGAATTGCGCCTCACTCACGCATCGATGAACGGCAACCGCGATGGCATTCAAGCCACTGACTCTGAAGAGAAGATTCGCCAACAAATTGGCAAGGCCCCGGCCGTTTTCTGTACCGGGCATACCCACAAATCTTTTATTCGACAAGTTGATCAAACGATGGTTGTTAATTCAGGTTCTGTTGGGATGCCATTTGATGGCGATTGGCGAGCTAGTTATGCGCAGCTAACGTGGCAAAAACGGGGATGGTCATCAAAAATAATTCGCCTGGATTATGACCGGCAGCAAGCAGAACGTGATTTTATGGAAAGTGGATTTTTAAATGGGGGTGGTCCGTTTGTAAAGCTGATGCTGCATGAGTTTCAAGATGCTCGGTCCCATATGTACAATTGGTATCGAAAATATAATGATGCTGTTAAAAATGGCGAAATTTCGTTTTCTAATTCTGTCAATGCATATCTTGCTTCATGTAGCGTGTAAACCTTCAAAAATATTTTGCTATCAGCGACATCGAATGAATTCGACATCTGAGTCTGAAAACATGTTTATGAACGTTAAGAAAATAAAACGGTAATAGGGAACTTGTCATTCCCGCGCAGGCGGGAATCCATGACGTAGTCGAGTAGATTCCCGCCTGCGCGGGAATGACAGGGCCACATTTTGTAGTTTTCTATTACCTGATTATTTATTTAACTTCCATAAACATGTTTGATCTGGCAGACCCAAAGGGGCGCAAGAGAATTACGGCAATTAAATTTGTGAATTGTTAAGTTGGCGTAGCTTTTCCCCCACAGAAATGGCAATATTACGCATAATTCTCATGCCAATGCGGGGATGTCGATTGATCAAATGCTCGAAATCTTGATGGTTGAGGGCGACGAGCTGCACATCAGTGGCGGCAACGGCCGTTGCCGTAAACGGCTGCTGACTGACCAATGAGATTTCACCTAAAAAGTCGCCTGCCAGTACCTGCCCGATTTGCTTTTCACCGTCAGGGGCGTAGATGTTTAAACGGCCGTCTTTCACCATAAAAAACGCCTTCCCCTTCTCCCCTGCCCGCAAAATCACCTCACCCGCCTTTACCGACATCACCTGACACAAACCGGCAATCTTAGTTAACTCACCTTCTTCAAGACCCTCAAAAATCGCCATGTGTCGTGTTGTTTCATTCACTTCGATGCCCAACCGCTTTTCCTCAAACCCGGCGCGTACCAGCTCGAAAATCTCGCGGCTGCCTTCAGTTAACTGCACATCGTCAATATTCAGCGGAACATAGAGCTTCGCCATTTTAATAGTGTCCAATCGCTCTACTTCATGAAAAACAAATGAGGGGCAGTAAGCTACCGGTACAAACCCAAGATTGCTGAGTGTGCGCTGTACATCTGGCCAATAGGCGCTCACTGTGATTTCAATATATTCTGCCTTGTAAATTTCCTTCGCCCATTGGTCCAACTCTTTCAGCAGAAAACCGGCCACATCGTCCCGCAAATCAATCATCTCCACGACCTTAATAGAACGGCCGATATAATCCAGCGTAAACCCAATCGCTCCTACAATCTGGTCATCCTCACGCGCTACTAAATAGCGAGAATTTCGTGATTCCAGCATAAACAGCCCGTAACTCAACTGCAAATTGCCAAACACATGCCGCCGTGACAATCTACCACGCTCAATGCGCAGCAAATAAGGCAGCACAGATTCTGACAGCTCTTCAACTTGAAACTGTGTGCCAATGGGGTAGCCATCTGCATCATCAACTGCAATTAAATCGCTTTTTAATCCCATATTGGTTAAAGCTAGCTGCCCCAACAAGAACACTTCAGGAATGACACGTGGATGATTTGAGCGCAGTTCAACAGAAGGACCAAACGTGCGGGCCATCATCACCAGGCTTTCACGTTCATCAAGCAGCACTTTTTGTGGCAAAAATCCAATAGCACGTAATCCGAACCTTTCAGAGATTTGTTGGGCGTAGGAATGTGCAGTGCGACACTCTGTTAATCCAAAATGTAGTCGCTTGGTAGCAAACGCCAGACGTTTTTCCATCAATGCACTGCCCACGCCAACTCCGCGATAATCAGGATGCACTGCAAGGCGACCGAACTCACCACATAAATCTGAATAGGCACCAACCTCAAAATAGACAGAGGCTGTTCCCACCACTTTCTGATTGATTTCTGCTAACAGAAAAAGGTAACTGTCCTGATAAATGCTGCGTTTGAGCCATTCATCACTGTAAAATTCTTTATATGGGTAATCTTCGCCGTAGCTGCGGTAAAACAGCTCCCTCACACCTTCCAGGTCAGATTCCGTCACTTCTCGAACGGTTACTTTTGCATCCATGGCGGCAAACTCCTACAGAATCGTTGCAAGTGGTCCTATTTTACGCATTTTTGCCAATCGTTGCGAACGGTGGGTAAGGGTTGTGGGTGCATCGCACTTTTTTAAGCGCGTTGCACCTGGTCTGCAATAAGTGCAATGCACCCAGGAAAGTGCAATGCACTTTTCGCGAGTGTTTACGTTTATTTAATGCAAGAAAGATATGATCGTAACTTCTGAAGGCGTATGTTACAATCCCAGGCTGACGAAGGAAATTGAGATGGCTAGATCGATAGTAGATGTGCGAATTTTGCAGCGTGAATATTTGTTGGCGATTACGCGGGCGTTAACGGCCGAATTAGATATCGCCGATTTGTTGCGTTTAATTTTGCGTGCCGCCGTTGAATTAGTATCTGGCAAAGCTGGACTGATTGCATTGGAAGATTCAAATACAAGGATGCTCCAGGTTGTGGCCGTTCATGGCATTCCAGCTCCAGTTGTAGACCACTTTGCTCCATTGCTGCGAGATTTGCCAGCAGATGAAGAAAATGGCCCAGAGACTGAACTAACGCGTAGGCTGCGTATTGTGGCCCAAAAAGCAGATATGGGATTGACCCAAATGATTCGTCTACCTCTGAAAATTGGGGAAGACAATATCGGTGTTATCTATGTGTTTATGTCTGGCAGCTATTACATTGTGGATGATGCGCCTGCATTGTTACGCAGTTTTGCCGAACAAGCCGCAATTGCTGTGAAAAATGCCCGACTTTATCAGCAAATCAACCAGGAAAAGCAGCGCTTAGATGCGATTTTGGATGACAGTGCCGATGGCGTCATGATTGTAGACCCCGCATTGAAGATTTCGGTGTTTAATCGTGCCCTGAGTGCGATGACGGGATGGCGATCTGAAGATGCTATTGGCCGCAATCATGCCGATGTGATTGAGTGGGAGAACTTACGCACAGAAATGGATTTGCATCAGGCGTTGGCGAATGAATGGCCGCTGCCCGGTGCAGCTCATCTTTACGTTGAAGGTGATCTAAGGCACCCGGATAACGCGCTGCACCAATCTGCTGACGGCCGTTTAATCAGCCTCGGCATCACCTACGCGCCGCTGATGGATGAAAACGGCCGTATGACAGACATCATCGCCAATGTGCGCGACTTGACCCGCTACCGCGAAGAAGAAGCACTGCAAAAAACGTTTATCTCAGTTGTCAGCCACGAATTGAAAACGCCTGTTTCCATCATCAAAGGATACGCAGGTACTTTACAGCGGCAAGACGCCAACTGGTCTCCAGAAATTGTGCAAGAGTCGTTACAAGTCATTGAAGAAGAAGCCGACAATCTGACTGATCTGATCGATAGCTTGCTGGAAGTTTCCCGATTACAGGCAGGTACATTTAATCTGGAAATAAGTGATGATGTGTTGCTCGTTTCGATTGTAGCCAATGTCGTGCGCAAGTTTGGCAGCCAGACGAAAAAGCATAAATTAATCATTGACTTTCCACCAGAATTCCCACCTGTAACGGGTGATGAGCGCCGTTTAACACAAGTGATGAACAACCTGGTAAACAATGCCATCAAATATTCCCCCGACGGAGGGGAAATTCGCATTATTGGGGGTGTTCATTCCGAACATGTTACAGTTTCGGTCAAAGATTGTGGGATCGGTATTCCCGATCATCAAAAGGGCCGAATTTTTCAGAAATTCTCGCGGCTAGATAATGCACTGAGCCGCAAAACAGAAGGTACGGGGCTTGGACTGTTTCTGTCGAAGTCAATTGTGGAGGCGCATAACGGCCGTATTTGGTTCAGCAACAACGAGAACTGCCCCGGCACCACATTTACATTTTCATTACCAAGAGATTAACAAGTCATTGTCTTCAATGACATTCCAAGGAGAATACATGCACACACAGATTACGTGTCCCCAATGTGGCACACCCTATACGGCTGAAGTTCATCAGTTCGTTGATACAAAACAAACACCACAACTCAAACAACAATTGTTGAACGGTCAGCTCAACATGGCGGTTTGCCCAAGCTGTGGTTATGGCGGACAAATGTCCACCATCTTGCTTTTCCATGATGCGGAATACGAAAAATTTATCGTACATATTCCACAGCAAATGAATTTAGAAACAACGCAGCGTGAGCAAATGATTGGGCAGCTAACCCAGCAGGCAATGGACAGCTTACCGCCTGAAGAGCGCCGTGCTTACATGTTCCAGCCTCAAATCATGATAAATATGCAAACCTTCATGGAAGAGGTGTTGGAAACCGAAGGTATTACCAAAGAAATGATTGCACACCAGCGCAAGCAGTCCGAACTGTTGGCAACGCTGGCTCGTGCTGATAAAGATGTGGCAGACCATCTCATTAAGGAAAACTTGTCACAAATCGATGATGCGTTTTTTGCTATGCTGCAATCGTATATTGATGCGGCTTCTCAAATGAACGACGATCAGCAACTGCTGCCGCTCATTAACTTGCGTGCCAAATTAATGACACAAACGCCCATTGGCAAACGTATTGAAAAACGGCAAATGGCACTGCATGCCTTAAATCGGGATGCCAAAAAAGCGGGCGCACTCTCCCCCCAATTGTTGTTGGATCATATCTTGATAAACTTAGGCGAACAGGACATTCTCGATGGGATAGTTTCCACCGGCCAATCTGCTTTGACATATGATTTCTTTAGCCTGATGACTGAAGAAATTGAGAAACAAGAAAAATTGGACAAAGATGTTGCGCAGCAGTTGACATCTTTGCGCGAAGATTTGTTGGAATGGCAAAAATCGATGCGTGAGCAATCAGAAAAAGCTGTGCAAGTTGCGATGGAGACGTTGCAAGCTGTTGTTGAAGCACCAGACAAAGAAGCGGCACTGGCGGCAAATGCAGACAAGATCGAAGATATGTTCATGTATGTCTTGCAAATGCAAACAGCACAGGCTGAGCAGCAGGGTGATCAAGAATTGCTGCAGACGCTTGTTTCGATTCAGGGATTGATTGTGCAGAAAATGGAAGAACAGATGCCGCCACATGTTCAGTTTCTAAATCAGTTGGTACGAACCGAATCTTTGGAAGAGCAGCAAAAAATGCTAGATGAAAATGCAGAGCTGCTTTCTGAGGATTTGCTGAAAATGATTGATCAGGTTATTGAACAAGCTGGCCAAACGGCAGATGAAGGATTGAATGCGCGACTGTTACAAGTTAAGTCGCTGATTAGTACGAGAGTTGGGCAATCGTAAAAACGCAAACTATGTCATTTCGATGAGTCTTCGAAGAGAAATCCCTACGTTCTGTACAGTAAAGACGCTAGGGATTTCTCGGCGGATACTTCGCAGGGCCTCAGCACAGGCTCTACTAAGAAAGTTGTCATTTCGAACGCAGTCTGCGGAGTGAGAAATCTTGCTTCGTGTCTATCAAGAACCCTCTGCCTCAAAGCAAGATTCCTCGGCAGACCTCGGAATGACAATTGCATGACAAATTTCTTCCTTATTTTGTTCTGGGTCTTCCCGGCA
>QQUD01000887.1 GCA_008501785.1 Chloroflexota bacterium | reverse complement strand
ATCCTTTGCGATCCGGAAGTTCCGTTTTAAAATGAAAATTGTCTACAATGAACGCAAATCCAAACAAAACAATAAAACTTGGAATTGTAATTAACAGGGGCCTGGCTGATCAGCGCACCCTCTGAAGCTTAAAAATGGAGAATCACATCATGTTTAGAGATATTGCCGATGTGCGTCAGAAATTGGGAGGCCAGCAATACATTGCTTCTGAAGAAATCGGAACTGTTGTTTATCTGGCACATGCGCTCTGTAAGCCAAGTCTTGCCGAAGGTCCAGCCGGTGTTGGTAAAACAGAATTGGCAAAAGCATGGGCCGCCTCACTCGATATGCCCCTGATACGACTGCAATGTTACGAAGGACTAGACGAAAGCAAAGCGCTTTACGAATGGGAATACGCCAAGCAAATGCTCTACACACAGCTACTGCGTGACACCTTACGCAATGTGCTTGGCGAAGTCGATAGTTTAGCCACTGCCGCCAAACGACTCGCAAAAGAAGAGGATGTGTTTTTCTCCGAAAACTTCCTTCTGCCCCGCCCCCTTCTTACCGCACTTACATCTGATGAACCTGTCGTTTTACTGATCGATGAAATTGATCGCGCCGATGTCGAATTTGAGGCGTTTTTGTTAGAAGTACTCAGTGATTTCCAAGTAAGTGTGCCAGAAATTGGCACGATCACAGCCAAGCATCAGCCTATGGTGCTTCTCACTAGCAACAACACCCGCGAACTCAGCGAAGCCTTAAAACGACGCTGCCTCTTCCTCCATGTTGGCTACCCAACACAAGATGCAGAACTAGAAATTGTCAGGCTTAAAGTACCAGACCTGCGCCCAGAATTGGCAAAACAAGCCGTCTCCACTGTCCATCAATTACGCAACATGGACCTGCGCAAGATGCCCAGCATTAGCGAGACGCTCGATTGGGCGCGCGCCCTGGTTAGTCTCAATGCAGATAACATCGATGAAAAAACACTCACCAACACCCTCACCGTCCTGCTCAAATACGAGTCTGACGTGCAAAAAGCAAAACGCATGATGGGTGATGGCGGCCGTCGCAGTCGATATGACCGGTAAGCGGCAAGCGGTAAGCAGTAATCGGTAAGCAGTAAACCGATTACCGTTCACCGATTACCGATTACCGACAACGGGGTTCAAAAATGGATCAACGAGTCGTTGAATTTATCAGAGGATTACGCGCCGGGGGCGTGCGGGTGTCATTGGCTGAATCAATGGATGCACTGCACGCAATGGATGCGTTGGGAATAGCCAATCGAGACATTTTTCGCACGTCACTCCGTGCTACGTTGGTAAAAGAGTCCGAAGATGTCACGGTTTTTGAAGAGCTGTTCCCACTGTATTTTGGCAGCGGCGGACCAGCGATGCAAAATGCGACGGATGATTTGTCGCCTGATGAGCAGGAAATGCTCGAAATGGCGCTGCAGGCGTTAAGCGGCCGCTTACAAAACCTGATGGATTGGCTGACCAGTGGCGAAGGCCCCACCAAAGAAGAGCTTGAAGACATGGCAAACCGGGCTGGCGCTCAATGGGCTAACTCCCAAAATGAAGCCCGCTGGGTGTCGCGCAGGATGCTGCGCGAAATGGGTTTTTCGCAACTTGAAGAACAAATGCAGCAGCTTTATGAACGGCTGCAAGAAATGGGCATGAGCCAGGAAGCGATTGAAAAATTGATGGGTGTGGTAGAAGCTAATAAAGAAGCGTTGGCGGAGCAAGTTGCCCAAAACGTGGGCCGCCAAATTGCCGAAGACCGCGCCAATCGCCCCGAGGGTCTTTACGGTTCTGACCTGATGCACAAATCATTTAACAATTTGTCTGAAGATGAAATGGAACTGCTGCGTAAAGAAGTGCAGCGATTGGTGACACAGTTGCGCAGTCGTGCGGCTCTGCGGCGCAAACGCGGCACCAAAGGCAAATTTGATTCCAAAGGCACTATTCGCGCCAATCAACGTTACGGTGGCGTGCCGGTTGAACTCAAATTCAAGAAAAAGAAAACGAAGCCAAGTATTGTGCTGCTCTGTGATGTGTCTGGATCAATGCGGTCGATTGCTGAGTTTATGTTGCGACTGGTGTATGAGCTGCAAGATCAGGTTTCGAAGACTCGCAGTTTTGCTTATTATTGGGACTTGGTTGAGATTGGCGACACGTTGTCAACTAGCGGCAATCCATCAGATGCAATCTCCGAGATTTTGCAGTCGGTGCTGCCGTATCGCCCTTATGGCACTGACCTGGGTTTTTGCCTGGAGCAATTTCATAAAAATTCGTTGGATGCGATTAACGGCCGTTCCACTGTCGTCATTTTGGGAGACGGCCGTAACAACTACAATCCCGCTCGTGTCGATCTACTCAAAGACATGCAGCGCCGCGCTCGTAAACTCATTTGGCTCTGTCCCGAATTTCAACGTGAATGGGGTACCGATGACAGCGACATGCATCATTACGCCCCCATCCCCGACGCCGTCTACACCGTGCGCAACATGGCCCAACTCTCTGCAGCCGTCGACAAACTAATCGCAGATGCATAACCTAAAAGCCCCTTCTGGGGCTTTTTTATTGCCTTAAATTGCCAGGTCCAAAGGTAAATCACTAATATCCCGCAAACGATTTCCATCAATCAAAACGTTTAGCATATCCAATTGATCTTCATTTTCTAATTCAACAACCGTTTGCCAAAGTTCTGGCAATGCAAAATGATAAACGCAATCTAGATCGCCAGTCCCCAGTGCCAATGCAGCAAGTCGAGTTGGCATTGGTTCAGCCGTCACTGCCACAATATGAGGCAAGCGCCCCTTGCGATTACGAATCAGATTCAATGCTTCCGTCCGTGTATTTTGTGCTCTATCACTTCTAATCGACCATTTACATGAAACACTACCGTGTAAAATATTCTTTGGATTTTCGTAGTTAGCAACCCGTAAAGGCGATCTTGAAGCAATGTCTGAATCAGTTTGAGAAACAACCTCATCGAACTGGTTCAGTTCATTATCAGTAACAGGATTGCGACTGACAATAATATCTGGTTTCACCAAATAATCCCCACCCAATGCAGACCGCAAGTTTGCATCATCTTTAACTGCATTAATTTAAATGGGAGAGATGAGCATATTGTTCGAATTGTGTAATGTCCAGTCCTGTAGTATATTGCCACTTTCCTGGCCGAATATGTTGCAATAGTGTAAAACATTCTGCAAGAAAATCACGTGTTAATGTTTCAAATAAAGCACCAACACGCTGCCCTCTTAATTTTCCCGCTGGAATTTCAAGATTAAAGCGTCTGACAATCCCTTTCGCAATGGAAACGCTTGTCAAACTATCTCCATCTGCGAAATTAGGATATGGGCCTGCTTTTTTCTGTGATGGCGTAATGCGAATTATCTCGGCACAAATGCGTTGATGGTACAGTTGGCGCAAATTAGCAATACTCATTTTCATTTCCTCCAGAAGCACACGATTCAAGCATCAATTGTACCTTAAATCTCTTGGCACGAACATGTGTTCGTGTTACACTAAGTTTCATATCATAAGCTCAACAATTTTTTCAACTATGTACAATCTTGTCGATTTATTTTCAGGTGCCGGAGGAATAACAACCGGTTTTAGTTTTGATCTAGGTGCAAATTACCCCGAATTTACCCCTTCATTTCGATCTGTCCTGGCAATTGACAATAACAAAGATTCGATTCAGACTTATGAAACAAACTTTGCATCAAATGGTTTAGCAGCAAATATTGAACAAATAATATATAAAACTTTGCCAGATGGTCGCCATCGTTTTTCAGAAACTGCAGAGAATGTCATCGTTCGGCGACAAATAACAATTCCACAAAAAGTACATGTTGTTGTTGGTGGGCCACCATGTCAGGGTTTTAGTCAATTGGGGAGAATGAATAATTGGGATCGTGAAGACCCAAGAAATTTGCTTTGGCAATATTTCATACAAATGGTAAAAAGATTGGAGCCGGACATATTTTTAATGGAAAATGTACCTCAGCTTCTTACTTCAAAACAAGGTCAGGAAATTCTCAATGAAGCACATAAATTGGGCTATTTTTTAGCTCAACCCAAAGTGCTTGATGCTTCTCTTTACGGCGTTCCCCAAAAACGAAAACGGGCATTTATATTAGGCAGCCGTATTGGACCCATTGAACTGCCTGAACCGACGTTTGAAATGCGAACGGTACGCGATGCATTTGCAAATCTTCCAGAACCCTCAAACGATCCACTCTTTATTTTGCGCAATCCTCGCCCAATGAGTCTTGAACGATATCAGGTTATTCCTGAAGGGGGCAACCGTTTTGATTTGATGAAGGCCAGACCTGATATCACACCGCGCTGCTGGTTAGAAAAGCCAACTGGCTCTACAGATGTAATGGGGCGGTTGTGGTGGGACAAACCGTCTCTAACGATACGAACTGAATTTTTCAAGCCAGAAAAAGGTCGTTATTTGCACCCTAATCAGCATCGTCCAATTACGCATCGTGAAGCAGCTGCACTGCAAACATTTCCTCATGACTTTGAGTTTACAGGTTCAAAAATTGAAATTGCCCGTCAAATAGGGAATGCTGTTCCCCCTGTTTTATCCTTCCAAATCGCAACGAACATCCATGCACGTCTTCAGGACCCGCTACCTGTCTATGGGGTGAATAAAACACCCAATCTGGTTGAGCTAAAAAAGAAGGGGTTGTTACGGTTGAATAGAAATAGGAACGGCCGTTAACAACAAACACAGATCGAAAAGTTTTTCTTTTTCATTTTTTCCCAACCGTGTTAATGTGCAATATCACCTCACCTTGTCATTCATAAAGTGCCGCGATCTGCTTGGCAAAATCCAGCACGCTTAGCCTGAGTGCAACAGGTTCAACGACTTTCACCCCATTGCCCAATCCAAGAATTCGTTCACGGGCAGCAAAAAATGAAGAAAAGGTCAGTTCGAGGGTTATCCAACCTTCTGCATCAGGTAAAGCAGCTTCGATTTTAGGCAATATTTGCTGGCCGAAAGTATGTTGCAGATGGGGGATGAGTGTGGGCGCGATGCGGATAACGGCCGTATAACTCGAAAACCCAGCCTCTTGTTCCATACACCACGCCTCCCAAAATGCTGTCAAATCAAAATCCTGTGGCCGCGCAAACAGTTCACCTGAAATACGCACATCTACCAAATCAGCCACACGATACACGCGCACCCCTTCATGCCGACCACAGACCAGATACCACGTTCCAGCCTTCGCCACCAACCCATAGGGAGAAATCGTACGCTGCACCTCAGTTGCAAATGGCAAGCGCAACATCACCGTCAACATTTGATCCTGCCACACTGCCTGATGAATCGTTTGCAAATGTGGCATCCTGTTTTCACCCTGCTGCCACCAGGTCGAATCCAGATGAAACCGTTGGCGCACCCGCAACTCGTCCTGCTGATGCATTCCCGGCAGCGCCGCCGACAGTTTCAGCAAAGCAGACCGCAGCGTCTTAGTCACGCCTAATTCTTCTAGCTGGGCTGGAATACTGAGCATAAATAAAGACTGCACTTCATCTTCTTTTAAACCCGTGAGCGTAGTACGATAGCTGTCAACGAGTGCGTACCCACCACGCAAGCCCGGTTCGCTGTAAACAGGCACACCCGCCGCACACAATGCATCCATATCTCGGTAAATCGTGCGCTCCGAAACGGCCAATTCTTCTGCCAACGCTCGCGCAGACATCTGTCCATTCTTTTGCAGCAGCATTAATATTGAAAGTAAACGGTCTGCTCGCATGACATGCTCCTCGTATTGCGCGGCATTCGTTCGTGTGCAAATATGGTTTGAGCGCAATACTATTACCACGAACTTCTGCCAGACTGTACTAGCTATCAGGTTTCAGCCGTCAGCTATCAGCGTAGAGAAGGAAATGCTGAAGTGCTGAAGTGCTGAAATGCTTTTACATCCGTCATTATGCCACAAAACCCTGACAGAAGATGTCAGGGTTTGCCAGTATGATAAATTTATCTACAAAAATTGTGGTGCACCACGCAATTAAATCAAATAGGAGCTTTATACATGAGTGCTTTAAATGTACAAATTGTCAAATTGGATAAGATGCGGGTTGCCAGTGTGTTAGGATTTGGGCCATCACCTGAAGAGGAAGCGTGGAAACAGCTCGATGCATGGGCAAAGTCGAAAGGTTTCCGCGACAAGCCAGAGCAGCACCCCATTTTCGGATTCAACAATCCCGATCCATCCCCTGGCAGCCCGAATTATGGGTATGAACTGTGGATGAAAGTGGGATCAGCGGTTGAGCCAGAAGGTAATGTACGCGTTCAGGATTTTGCAGGCGGTTTGTATGCCGTTGCCCGATGCGAAGTGCCGAAAGGAAACTTTGACGTGATTGGCAAAACGTGGCAGCAGTTAGTGACCTGGCGCGAAGATAGCAAATACAAGTCAGGGCAACATCAATGGCTGGAAAAAAGTGTTGCATTTGATGCATCTGTACTTGAGTTTGCGCTCGATCTTTATATCCCTATCGCCAAATAATTCCTAATAAAAACATGCACTGTCATGCGTGAGCAGTGCGTGTTTTCATCAGATGTCTTTTCGATTGAGCTGTTCATATACGAGGGTCAATTCTGCAATGGCTATTTCGCCGCTGACAGCATCCAACTCATATCCTTGCCATTTCTGAGGCCATGCAGAAACTAATTCCCAGTGCTCTTATATTTTTGAGCCATCGCTATCATAATGAAAATGGAAACGTTTTTGCGCTCGACTTTGCCTACAGCAGCTTTCATCAGCCAGTTTCACAGATCACGGAAATCAGTGACGCCGTAACTAAGAGTAATCGGTTCATATTGAACCAGCCCAGCTCCTGGTGAGTTACTATTTCGTTGCCAGCTAGAAATCTCCTTTGACATTTTTGCTAGAAAACAACAATGTTTCGCAAGCGCTTTTTCGGCTAATACTTTGATTTGAGGAATTATCTCGTTCGTTGTTGGCACGAAGTATCAGGTTTTTAAAATGTATTATCAGCCTATCAACTTATTGTCATTTTGTTGAGACTAATATTCATATGTTTTATAATGCTGATAGTGTGTCTTTCTTCGTGGGTTATACGATTAAAAGGAGGTTGATTTCAGAGCCTTTCAAATCCTCAACCAAAATCTAAAACAATTTGCTAATTGAGTTAGCCATATTAACCACATCAAAAACGAGTATTTTATATATTTGACATGGTCGTTTATTAATAATCTGAGCAAGAATTATCACAACAGTTTACATAATTAATCGGTATTACTTGCTTAGTTATTTTAGGCTGTTAATTTTTGGCAATATGTATTTGCTGATCAGAATTTGCCACAAACTAAGAGGAGAATAAAGTGAAAATCTACAGAGTTACTGTCATTCCCATCATCATTATGTTAATTATCCTAACTTTGACACAAGCAAAAAGCAATCAAGTTCAAGCGAATCAAACTGGTCCCTTAAGTGGAAAAACCATTGTAATTAGTCCTGGACATGGCTGGTACTGGGATGGTGCGCAATGGAGATTACAACGCAGCTACCATTTTGGTGTTGTCGAAGATTTTCTCACTATTGACATTACACAATACCTGAATGAATTCTTATTGG
>QQUD01000723.1 GCA_008501785.1 Chloroflexota bacterium | reverse complement strand
CGATTCTCGGACCCGCTATTACCGGGCTGGTTGCAGGGGCAGTTGTGATTGAGCGCATCTTTTCGTGGCCCGGTTTGGGGCGATTAACTGTCGATGCAGTATCTGCCCGCGACTATCCAATTGTGATGGCCAGCGTCATTATTGGTTCTATCCTGGTCATTTTTGGGAATCTGCTTTCCGACATTTTATTGGTGTTGGTTGATCCACGGATACGTTTAGGTTAAGGGGGCATATGAGCGTCCAAGATATGTCAATGAATCAAAAAAACAATCAAACTGACACCATCGCCATGCTAGATCGAATGGACGCGATGGTTGATGAGAAACCGCTTACCTGGTGGACAATTGCACTCATTCGTTTGCGGAAAGATAAGTTAACAATTGCGGCATTCGTCGTCTTACTTTTAATCACGATTTTGTGTGTGGGGGCTGGCCTCATTAGCGAATACATCCTCCATGTAGGGCCAGATGATACAGATATTTTAGCAACATTTGCCACACCCTCCCCGGAGCATTGGCTGGGGACAGATAGTGTGGGCCGGGATCAGCTTTCTCGTTTGCTTTATGGAGGGCGGGTTTCGCTGGCAATTGGCACAGTGGGCAGCATTTTTACGCTGGTGCTGGGAATTTCAATCGGGATGTCGGCTGCATACTTTGGTAAACGGGTTGATGATGTCATTATGTGGTTTATCAACACGCTTTCTTCTATCCCCAGCCTTTTTTTGTTGTTAATTCTCGGGGCATTGTTCAATGTGACGCCGACGGTTTTGACACTGCTTTTTGGCTTTTTAGGATGGCCTTTTATTAGTCGTTTGGTCCGCAGCAGTGTATATTCGCTAAAAGAGCGAGAGTTTATTATTGCCAGCCAGGCATTGGGTGCATCTGATATTACGATCATGTTTAGGCACATTTTGCCAAATGTGCTGCCGGTGGTGATTATTGCCACAGCCCGGCGAATTGGCACGTTGATTTTATCTGAATCGGCATTGAGCTTTTTGGGGTTTGGCGTACAGCCACCGACAGCTACCTGGGGATCGATGCTTACGAAAGCGCAGCAGTTTATTTTGATTCCACATGCAAGACATTTGGTGGTTGCACCGGGAGTGATGATTGCGACGACGGTTTTGTGCCTTTACATTATTGGGGATGGGCTGCGGGATGCGCTTGATCCGCGTTTGAAATAAGATTTTCATCTTTTGATACGTATTTTGGGGGTTAATTTTCATACGGATAGGGGGAATACGGATTTTTGTCTGGGTTCCCTCTTATACATGTTAAACCCGTTGCCACATGAGTTTCCTTACTTTCGACAACAGGGATTATGCTGAGGCACCGGAGTAGTGGCGTAGACCGTATCGCCAGAAGAGTCTTGAAACGATGAGCATGACTACAGCCAGGATGATGGCTTGCAGTAGGGTTTGGTTGGTGAGACGGCCGATTAGACCCTCGGCTGGTACGGTGACGGCAAAAGCAACAGGGACTAAGAATGTGAGGATGAACCGGAGCCATTGGGGGTAAATGCCGACCGGCCAGCGGCCTGCATTGTACATGCTTTGGAAAATGACGAGGATGTTTTCGATGCGGACGAACCAGAAGGAGGTGGTTGCCAACATGAGCCAGAAGCTGTAGACGATGACGGCTCCGGCGAGGAAGGCGATGAGAAAAACGGCCGTTTCCCCCCACCCAATCACACCACCCAAACGCACAAGTGCGACGGCGAGAACGGCCGTTCCCACCATCACATCCACCAACTTCCAAATCTCAATGCGTTGCACACTCACCAGCAACTGCGCGTCAGCCGGTTTCGTCAGCACAAAATCAAGCGTCCCCATCCGCACATCTTCCATAAAACGATGAAAACTGGGATTGATAACCATGTTAATCAAGCCACCCATCAACATGTGAATGCCAACCAGCGCAATCAAATGGTCCGGCAGCCATCCCGCCAACGATTCCGTGTGATTGAAAACCACCGCCAGCCCACCCAACGAAACCAACAGCCCTAGCACCGATTCAAAAATCTGCACAAAAAAGTTCACCCGGTATTCCAACTCACCCAAAATACCGATACGAAAATAGGTCGCCATAATTCTGATTGGATTTAACATTTTGTCATCCTTAGATGTGTTATCAAAGATTACACTGATTTCGCAGGTTATTTATCGGCGTAATCTGCGAAATCTTTGATGATTCCATTCTTCTATGCACCAAAAGCTGAGTATTTTTTGACGCCAGCATTCCAGATGGCGCGGACACCCCACAAACTGAGCAGCACCCAAATTCCTTGCCCAACAATACCTAAAAGAGCTTCATTGATGGTTAAACGGCCAGTGAACAGTTCAACCGGGAATGAGAGCATCCAACGGAAAGGCAAAATGGATGCTGCGACTTGTAAACCGACTGGCAGCAATGCCAGCGGCGCAAAATGTCCAGCTAAAAAGACCTTACAAACAAAGTAGACACGGTTCACTGCACTGACGCGGGTGGTCCAAAAGGCAGCCATTGCCAAAATCCAACCGCAAAAAAATTGGACACAGAATGCCATTGCCACTGCCGGAACGGCCAGCAGCAGCGACCAAAGTGGCGCATTCCAGGCGGGCTTGAAGATGTACACGAGCATAACGGCCGTTGGCACCATCACAGTCAGCGTCATCATTTTGTGCACGATATTTTCGGCAATATCGCTGTGAATAGGGTGTAACGGCCGTAACAATTTCGGCGACAACAGCCCCTGACGAATGACGCGATCATACTCAAACATATGCCAGGTAAAGGTAAGATGGTTCACCATCATTGAAGTGATATAGTAGGTAGCAAATTCGGCCGTTTCATACCCACCGACATTGCCACCGCTGCTGTTTGCCACGGTTGTCCACACCACCAGATACACAATGGGTTCGAGGATTTGCCCAATTTTCCAGATGACCGCAGCCACCCGGTATTGCAACTCAAGGGCTGCCCAAATCCGAAAGTGTGCTTTGTAAATTTGCCACATTGCTTGCATTTAACCCTCGCTGAAAACCTGCTCAATCACTTCTTCGATGGGCGGGTCTTGAATTGTTAAATCTTGCACGGACAATTCTGCCAGCAAGCGACTGGTGACGGCGGCGGTTTCAGTTTTGGGTACACGCAGGGTAGCGTGACCTTCGGTGTAGGAGATGACGTTGCCAAACGGCCGTAATGCCACTGCCCCTTGCCCATTTGTCGCACCAGGCATCAAATCCACCACAATTGTCTTGTGCGGTGAAAACCGTTTGATTAAATCGGTGAGAGCGCCGTCGAAGAGAATACGGCCGTTATGAATCACAATCACCCGTTTGCACAACGCCTCCACATCCGCCATGTAGTGACTCGTGAGCATCACCGATGCCCCATGCCGCCGGTTGTACTCCTGAATAAAAAGACGGATTTTGCGCTGTGCCGTCACATCCAATCCAATCGTTGGCTCGTCTAAAAACAACACTTTTGGACGGTGCAGCAGCGATCCAGCAATCTCACACTTCATCCGTTCACCTAACGATAAATTACGTACCGGTTTTTGAATCAGTGGAGCCAGGTCCAATAATTCAGTCAATTCGTCCAACGTTTTTTTGAATTGATCCTGTGGAATATGGTAAATCACCCGATGCAGTTCATATGAGTCAATTGCCGGAATATCCCACACAAGCTGGTTGCGCTGCCCCATGACCAGCGTAATTTGCCGTAAAAACGATTTATCACGCCGCCAGGGTGTAAACCCCAACACATCTGCGCTCCCTTTTGTAGGATGCAAAAGTCCGGTCAACATTTTCAAAGTTGTCGTTTTGCCCGCGCCATTTGGTCCCAGAAACCCAACAATCTCACCAGCATTTACCGAAAAATCGATGCTATTCACCGCTTTCACATCCCGCGTTTTTCGCTTGACCAGACTGCGAATGGCAGCCGCTAATCCAGCTTCGCGTTCGTAAATTGTGTAAACCTTTTGCAAACCGCGTACCTGAATAATTGGTGGCTTTAATTTTGTCATTCCATCCATTTGTTCAAATCCCTCCACGAGAACTACCGCCAGAATCTTCCCAGAAACTTTAACAATTAGCTATCCAAACAAACTATTTCTAGTTTCCGGGAAGATGGGAACCTACACATGAAACCGATGATACCGAAATTCCTAAAACAAAACATGTTCTTTTGGCCGATGTTGTTTCGGTGATAAAATGGCACTCATCAAACTACTTTGATAATAAATCATTCATCCATTGTGCTTTACTAAACGCAAATTTTCACTAAACTTACGGTAAACAAAAAAATTTATGTCAACATATGAAGCTGATGTTTTAATTGTGGGTGCGGGTATTGCTGGGTTGATGGCTGCAAATGCCTTGGTAAAAGATGGGCTGTCGGTGATTGTGGTGGACAAAGGTCGCGGCGTTGGGGGACGCATGGCAACGCGTCGCATTGGAACCGGGCGCGCCGACCATGGTGCGCAATTTTTTACAGTGCGGCATGACGCATTCAACCAATTTGTGCAAGAATGGTTGGAGCAAGGTTTAATTCGCCAATGGTCTACGGGCTGGTCACGCGGGTCGGCTTTTCCGCCTTCGCAGGATGGCTATCCACGCTATGTTGGCGCAAATGGCATGACGACTGTGCCAAAATTTCTGGCTGAGGGGCTGGATGTGCGCAAGGGGGTGAAGGTGGTGAAGGTTACGCCTGCACTGAGCGAAGTCGAAGGGGCCGTTTCCCACCACTATCTCACCACAGACGATAACGGCCACCAATATCAATCCAAAGCACTTCTCATGACCGCACCCGCACCGCAATCCCTGGCCATTCTCAAAGCGGGTAACGTCCCGCTGAACACATTGGACCAGATCGCACTCAAACATATCGCATATGACCCGTGTATCGCCGCCATGTATTGGCTCGAAGGAAGCATTAACCTGCCCAAACCCGGCGCGATTCAGCGCCCAGACCAAACATTCCCCTGGATTGCCGACAATCAGCGCAAAGGCATATCACCCGAGGCCGTTTTAATCACTGTTCATGCCAATCCTGAAATAAGCTGGGAGTTATGGGATGCCGACAACTTTATCAAAATTGCTGTTTTACAAGCCGGATTACAGCCATTCATCACCCCAGAAACCATCATCAAAGAAGCACAGGCACATCGCTGGCGTTACGCCATTCCAACTAAACTACACCCAAACCGCACGCTCGTTGCCAAAGGTCTCCCACCACTTGCCTTTGCTGGGGATGCCTTTCAAGAACCTCGAGTTGAAGGTGCTGCCTTGTCTGGTCTGGCTGCCGCAAATGCATTGTCAAAACAGCTTCATGCAACTTTTCATATCGATCAATCGTAATAATGTGCAAATACGGAGGACACATGAACGAAAAAAAATTGACTCGACCAATGGATAATCGAATGGTAGCTGGCGTATGTGCTGGACTGGCAAACTACTTTAACATAGACCCCACAATAGTCAGATTGCTGTTTGTAATTTTAGGTTTAGTGGGTGGATCAGCTGTGTTGATTTATCTAGTTTTGTGGATTGTCATGCCAGAGGTTTAAATTGGCGAAGAAATAGTGTAGGAAACAGCGATTACTTTCACAAGTAATCGCTGTTTTTGTTTTATAGCTTCATAATTTCACGAACAGCTTGCGCTAACTCCCCAGTTGTTGTGTAACGCCCTTCCCGATCTTTTGCCAATGCTTTCTTAAATATTCCATCCCATTCAGAATTAAGTGTTGGAATTTTTTTGTGTACGCTGGGAATGGGTTCGCCCAAATGAGCCATCGCTGTTCCTACAATGGTTTCACGTTTGTAGGGCAGCGCCCCCGTGAGCATGTAAAATAACACAACACCCATCGCGTAAACATCAGTACGGCCGTCTAAATTTTTACTGCTGTTGATTTGTTCAGGACTCATATAATCAACCGTCCCTAAAATCACGTCAGTCGCCGTAAATCCCCCAGGCTGGTCCAGGTTTTTAGCAATGCCAAAGTCAGACAAATATGCATCTCCGCGTTCGTTAAAAAGCAAATTTGCCGGTTTAATGTCGCGATGAATAATGCCTTTACCATGCATATCATCCAGTGCAGAGGCAACGCGCTCCATCACTGAGACAACATCATGCTCGGGAAGTGGTCCTTGATAAAGTCGATCCGCTAAAGACCCACCTTCCATGAAACGCATTACAATAAATAGCTGCTCACCATGAAAACCAAAATCATAAACGGGCACAATTGCTGGATGATCTAACGAGGCGATTAATTGCGCTTCGTACCGGAATCGGTCTTCAAATGTCGGGTCTGCTGCAAATTCATAGGACATGACCTTAATAGCAACTTGGCGCTTGATGAATGGGTCTTGTCCCAAATAAACAGTCGCCATACTACCACTACCTAACTCTCGTAAAATTTCATATCTGCCAATACGTGTACTAGTCATGGATTTCCCTTTTTGCCTATGTGGTTGATTCTAAACCATGCGATTTGTCATGGCAACCGATTATCATCCACTCATTAACTTTATGTCACACAAGACGAATCTGACGCTAACAACGTTGCAGCACACGCGTTAAACAATTTACACGCTATTTGGGTCTTGACGCGATTATACATACATGCTAGTATGTATGTATGAAGCGCACAAAAGAAGACGCAGAAAAAACACGACAAACATTATTAGATGCAGCATTGGCCGTATTTAGCAGCAAGGGATATCAGGCGGCACGATTACAAGACATCGCCACAGCCGCTGGAACCACACGCGGTGCCATCTACCATCACTTTTCAAATAAAGCTGAATTGTATAAAGCACTGATTAGAGATGCGTCTCAACAAGGGAATGTGGCAATACAAACGGCCGTTTCCGCTGGCGGCAGTTTCACAGACATCTTCCAACGTATCTTCACCACAACCTTACAACTGCTGGCTACCGACGAACGATTCCGGCAAGTCACCGCCCTCTCCCTTTACAAAACAGGCATCTCACCCGAGTTAGCCGATCTTGAAGCGCAACGTTTACAGCAAGCCGACACGCTGGTAGCTGGCATCGCAGCAACGATGCAACAAGGGATTGCGAACGGCGAATTTCGTGCCGACATATCGCCAGAGACTATGGCCCGTGCCTTTCTTTCATTTCAAAACGGCGTTGCCTGGTTATGGCTGGCCGGTGGTCAAAACTTTTCATTAACAGATGAAGCATCTGCTTTATCTGAGATATTGTTACATGGCATGGCTGCCAAAGTATAGCTGCTTTTTTTTGTCAATTTTACATACATACAAGCATGTATATCTAAGGAGAATAATATGAACACAACGATTTTAGGGAAAAATTATGCAGATGAGGATCAAGCGTTACGGCCGTTACCCCCCACCCGCGCCATCTGGCACTTCCTGCTGGCCGGATTGGGATTTCGCCTTTCAATCTACACCTTCTTGCCTTTGTTAATCAAACTGGGGCTGGCACCATTTGAAGCATTTGCCGTCGCTTTTATTGTGCCAACAGCCATTTTATTTGCCCTGGCATTTGGACTCGTAACAAATGAAAATGTGCCAATCACCTGGCAAACACTCGCCCGTCGATTCCGCCTTCACAAACTGCGCGGGCATGATGTTCTGTGGGTTGGTTTCGGAATTCTC
>QQUD01000380.1 GCA_008501785.1 Chloroflexota bacterium | reverse complement strand
AGGCTCATATCCACAACAGCAAGATGAAAATGACGCGTATGAATCGCAGCATGAGCATCCTTGTAATTCGTTGCCAGCGTCACATGATACCCTTCATCTTCCAACCAGCGACGCACCGGTGCATAAAACTGCTCTTGATCCTCTACCACCAAAATTCTCTTCTTGTGTGGCGACAATTCCGTCATACAATCTCCTCCTAACGTAGGACAAAACGCTGTTTTGTCTAAACAAACCACAGGTTGATACAAGACAGCGTCTTAACCTACGGATTCTCTTCAGGCTCATGACGCGGCAGACGCACCTGGAATTCAGTTCCCTCACCCACCGTACTCTCTACAGAAATGCGGCCCCGGTGAGCCTGCACAATCTGTCGGCAATGATACAAACCAACGCCATGCATACGGCGTTTCCCTTTCGTCGTAAACCCCATCTCAAAAATGCTGGCAAGCTGATGATCCGGGATTCCCTTGCCATTATCTCCGATGCGAATCAAGATGAAATCTGGCTCCATTTCCACATTGAAGCTAACCACCCCTTTGCGGTCATAGGGCATCGATTCATACGCATTCACCAGCAAATTTTTAAACATCAACTCAATCCACAACACATCGACCAATACGTGCAGATTCAATCCATTCATGTTATACACAGTCTTGACATAAGGCGGTTGATGTTTACGGCTAATCGTCATTGCGTTTTTAATGAGACGTTCCAGGTTGGCAGGTTTTGCTTCTTGCTGGCCCGTCACCACATAATCGCGTAGGCGCTTGCTCACCCGTTCCGTAACCATCGCGCTGCTTTCTAAATCTGCAAGCGGATCTGCAACATCACGCCCCGCATCCAGCTTAGAGCGCAGTTCATCTACCAAATCGGGAATACTAGCCACAGCGCTGTTGATGTCGTGAATAAAACCAGTTGCCATGAGCGCGGTTTGTTCACGCAGTTGGCGCTCTCGGGCAGCCTCAAACTGCACCGCATTTTTAATCGCCACGCTGACATGCTCTGCCAACAGCTTCAACAACATTTCATCCGCTGCTGTGAAGGCGTTCAAATGGTTACTCTCCACAACTAGTGCCATTCGTTCATCGGCACTCAATTCAATGGGTACACACAATTCAGATTGTGTGGTTGAGATGAGCGGAAGATAGGCTGCGTACTGACTAACATCGTTGATGAGAAGAGAACGGCCGTTTTCAATCACCCACCCCGCTATACCCACTCCCCCGCTAGGCTCCACCTTATATGAACCACCTGAAAACCAACCATCCGCCCGATAATACCGATGGCTTTCAGGCGCAATAATCAATTGTTGTGACGCCTTATTCAACGACACCAGGCATACATTATCTGCACCGGGCACCGCGTTTAACACCTGGCTCAACACAGCGTAATACAAATTCTCCTTGTCCAAATTTGCACTAATATCAGGCGTAATATTCGACACCTTCTCCAAAAGTCGCCGCCGCCGCTCATCCTCTTCTAGCAAAGAGGCACGTAAAATAGCCCGTGCTGCCTGATGCAAAAATCCCACAAATTGCAGCACCTGACGTCGCCCTTGATAGGGCGAATACGCTGTTATCAATCCACCCAAGGCCACCAACCCGAGCGGCGTTGAGCGCACGCTGCCAGCTCGCAGCGGAATCAACAACAAAATATCCTGCTCATCCGCAGACACCAACGAATAATCTGGCCCATTCAGCGCCTCAATTTCTGGGCGATCAATTTCCTCTGCCAGAATATGCATCTTTGGATCATCGGTAGCCGGATAAATCTGCTCCAAACATTGTTCTCGACGACGATACAGCGTCACAGTTGTGCCAGGGTAAGCCGATTTTAGCCCCTTAGCCAATAAATCATATGCTTGTGAAGACTCTGTACTAACATGAATCGCATTAATCACAACCGTAAACAGTTCTGTCATCACACCCTGATAACCATCACGAACAGCTTTCCCCAGATAACGGATCGCCTCATGCCAATGTCCGGCAACTGCATAAACACCACCAATATGAGAATCAACCAAATGCTTTTTCAAGAGCCGATCCCACAAGCTGCACTTTACCTGATACGATTCGTCCACTTTTGTAAAAACACCACTTAAGTCCAACGGGGTTGGCATTTCATTGGAAGCCAGCGGCAGTTCAGCACTGGGAACAATCCCTCGTTCCAATATGCGCAGTGAACAAGAGAGCAAGTTAGGCTCACTTTGCAACTGGGCCAATGCTTCCGTGACCGTTTCGTCTGGGTCTTGTCTCAAAAACAGCTCAATTGCTTCATCAATTCGAGCGGGTGAAACTCTGGCATTGCCTGTTTGCTGCATTTGCTCGCCACAAATCTCAATCACACGCTCGATCAAATAGCGATCACCCTGCGTTTGATCGAGTAATGTCGGAATGGCTAATTCTGTAGGCTCTATGCCCGCATCGGTCGCAAGGCTGCGCACTAAGGCTTCTTGTTCAGCCCGGTCCATATCACTCACAAACACTAGATCAGAGATGCTCTCAAAATGGGAGGCACTTTCGAGTGTCAATTGACGAAAGCTAAGTGACCCACACACAACCGCCTGAAATCGCGGCCCTGGCTGATCGACAACTGTCATGTAAACAGCTTGCAGCACCCCGAGCAAGGCGGCCACCAAATTGGGGGGTGCCATCTCCAGATCATCAATAAACAGTACCAAATTGCGTTCGCTGCGACGCAAAATCCGTAGTAAATCGTTTTGGAATTCAAAAGCAGAGCGGGGAAGGGTTTGTCCGATAAACAAGCGTTTTGGGGCCAGGTCTTTTTCAATCACTGAAAAAAGCCCAGAAAAGAAATCGGCTTCTTTAACCAGCGGCACATCTCGCACCAAATTGAGGAAGAAGTCACTTTCGCTGTCTATCGGCACTTCGCGCAAGCTTTGGTAAGCGGCGTAGTGCGTGCCTTTTTCAAACAATGCAGCAGCGGCCGTTTTTAATATCTGGCTTTTAGACCGGTAGCGGGGTCCCAAAACACGACAGCAATGACCCGCGCATACACTTTTAAGTATTTGCCGGAGGCTTTCTTCCCTGCCGGAGGTTGGCAAAGCGTGTGGATTCGTAAATTCGGCAAATTGGAAAGCATTCATGGTAAAACATTCTCAGTTTGAAACGCTTCACGCGTTCGTTCAAACAAAAAGCAAACATCCCGCGTCTGGCGCAGCAATGTTTGAAACAGCGGCACAGCAAATGTATATTCGGCATCGACCCGGTTAAACACACCAGCCATTTCTAGTTTGCGGCAAGCGCTATCAACCTGTTCAAATGGCAGCGATAATTTGCGGTTTTTCAGGAAGTTGTGGATATGGCGTTCGGTGAAATTGGGCAAAACGGCCGTTTCTCCCTCATCAATAATCGCATACACAATCGCCTGTTCCAACAAATCTGTATTTGCCATAAACGTATTTAAAACAAAATCACGAAAGGCAGGATTCTTTTGCACGGTTGTAATGTCGTCAGGTGTAACCACGCGCTGACCATTGTCCATCAACTGCTCTAACAAAATATGGCAATAATGCTGCACATAATTGGGCAGCCCCGCCGTTTCGCTGTAAATACGGGTTACCATTTGCGCCGGGTCTTGCACCTGAATGCCCATGCGCTGTAATGGATCCAACACCATATGCTCCACATCAACCACAGGCAAACGGCCCAACCGAATCGGGGTCATCACATTGTACAAAGGAGAATTGGGATTGATCGATGCATCCATGGCGAGACGAAAACCAGCCGCAATTAATCGTACTTTTTGTGATTGAACGGCCGTATTCAACACCTGAAGCAGCGGCCAATCCGGCTTCATATGTGACAGCAGCCGGTCAAACTCATCTAACAAAAATGTAATCGGACTGCCATGCACCATCCCATAATGGTCTAAAATACGCTTTTGATACCGCTGGGGGTCTTGGGCACGGCTTTCCAAAATGGTGAGTCCGCTCTGCTCAAGCTGAAAGGTAAGCGTCCGCATAAACTCATCTTCCGAGCTAATCACCGTGCAATCAATATAAACGCGGCGCATTTGATTCGGTCCTGGCGGATCGCGCAGGTCTAGCTGCCGCTTGATCTCTTTTAGCAGTGATGTTTTGCCAATACGACGAATCCCCACAAACAGGTAGTTAGTTTGGGGATTTTGCAGCACACGATCAATTTCGGCTTGCCGTCCAAAAAATTGAGGTCCGGTCACCGGTTTGCGTATCTCGTAAGGGGCCAATTCGAGCAAGGTCATTTTGGTTTGAAGAAAATTGAGGAAGGTCTTTTGGGGAAATACGGCCGTTTCCAGCTCCTGTTGTTCTACTGCATCAAACACAACAAACCGAGTTAAAGATAGTGGTGAATATTCCTGCAAACCATCAACAACACCCTCAACAAATAGCAAAACCGGACAATTCAACCAGCCACTTTTCCGCGCCACACCCTGCAACGACAACAACAAATCTGATTCAGATTGAATCAGTAAATCCGTCGCTTTTACCCAAATACAGGGAACCGCTTCTGACAAGTCCAACAACCAGCCAGAAAAATCTGCAAGAAACGTATCAAACCCACTAACCAAAAAAGGCCCACGCACCTTCTGATCTGGTTCTTCAAATAATGCAGTTAACCCTATAGGCGCATCCAATACACTGCCAGACATACAACAAACTCCTAAACAATCGGTTGCTTGCGCTCCTTAATCACTCGAATCCCTTCAAAAGATGGCATCTGCTGACTCATACGCGCTTCCAAAAGCAAAAAATCTAGATACAAATCAATATATGATTCCAACAAACGCAAAGCCTCTTCACGATCGGGCGATGGACCACTGTCACGCAGCGATTCCACTTGTTGCAATAGGTCACTGATATATAAAATCGAATTGGTGCGTACACGTCGTCGAGCCTGTTTGTGAGCATCCTGCAACGTTCGCACCAACTGACTCGCTTCACCTCGCGCCTCAGTTAAGGCCCGAATCAACTCCGGCTGAAATACAACCTGCTTGTTTTGTGCATGAGCATGAGCACGTTCCAAACTGCGCAGCAGCGAACGAGCCAAATCAGGTGCATTTCCCAGGTGCTGTGCATGATCCAATTCATCATGCAGCGCACCAGCAACCCGCATCACTTCATCCAACGAAAGCAGACGGGCACGCTCTATATCTAAATCTTGTGCCAACAACAAATCATATCCAATGCGTGCTTCCAAAGCCTGTGCCCGCGAAGTCGTTCCGCGATTTCGCACCACATTCACATCCCGCACAATATCGGGAGCTTCCATGCGGCTCAATTGCAAATTTCTGTCTAAATCACCTACCGTAAATTGTCGGCGACGAACACGAGACACAATCAGCTTGCTTGCTTGTTGTAAATTTGGCAAACGGGCATGCATGCGCCAATCATCACTAAACCGGTCTTGCACACGCCCCATCAAAGTTTCCACATCAACGGTACCTGTTGGACTAAATCTAGCATTCGCAAAAGCCTGTCCAGAGACAGTCACCCAAAAACTAACTGGCATTTCTCGAGATTCAACCACTTTTGCTTTCGCAATCATCGACTCTATTTCATTTTTACGAGGCAAACGGTAGCGCCATTCTCCCTGGTCACGCATACTCAACCATTCACAAAATGCCACTGCATCAGCAGGCCGTACACCCACAACTGCCTCACGCCCTTGTCCTGCTGGAAATGTGTAATCCGGCCAATGATCGGGTTGAAAATATCGGTTATAGCGTCGTGATTCATCTAAAAACAGTTGATACTCTGCATGTGTCACAAATGAATGGTCAATGTGCCGGTCTTCATCAACCCGAATCATGCGACGCACACGCAAGGCCAGCGTCACTTCCGCTGAAATGCGGCGTACCTCTGGATTTTGATGATCAACACTTTGCTCTAATCTATCAAAAATGTTGCGTAGTTCAGCGTGAACCTCTCGCGCCTCTTCCAAACATTCCATCGCCAGCGTTAATGCTTGAATCGAAGGGGTGCGTTTATTCAAGCACGCTCTCACAATATTGGTTGCATCTACTTGCGCCGCATAAAGCCGAATCGTTTCATGCCACCAGGTATCTTCAACACGACCAATCAACGCGCTTTCCAGGCGGCGATCCTGCACATGCATAGCCGACAAATATTCTTGAAATGTCAAATGCGCAAAGCCATAAAGGTCAGATTCGCGCTCTACGAGCAAGCCACTCGAATTAACAACTGATTCCAAAAACTGTTTACCTGAGCTTTGTGGACTCACCCGATTCAAATGAGGTTGCACGACTTTCACAGCTTCAGGCAACAAAATTTCTCGCTGCTGTTGGCACATCATATGATAGGCAAGCGGCTGCAGCACACGTTGCTTTTGAGCTGGCGTCAAATCAAACACCATACCGCGTGCCTGCTGTCGTTTCCCTAGAAAAACTTCACAAATTTCTGCATACAGTTCAACCCGCCGCCCTGGCAAGCTGCTGCGATAACGATGCACGGTGGCAATCATGGTTAGCAATAATGGGTTCACGGCCATATCTAGCAGCACATGTGCCCGTCGCAGACGCATCAACAAATCTTCAGCGCCATTGCGTGCTTCCATTTGTACACCGGGATCATCCCGCTGCGCGGCCATGATTTCATTGGCCAAATACCATCTGTTTACAAAGTTCTCTACCTGGTTAATGCTGAAAGGCATCACTTCAAGTTCGAGCGTTTTACGCAGCGGGTTGCTGCGATAGCCAAACGGCCGTGACGTAACAACAAACTGATTTTTGGCAAATGCAGCTATTTGGCGCTCCACCCAAGTCACTACCAGCTGCCGCGATTGGAAATCGGCAACTTCATCCAAACCATCTAACATGATTAGGCACTGTCCACGCCTTAATTGATCGATAAACCATTCAGCCGGAACATCAATTTCCCACTTTTGTAATACTGATTGCAGGGCGTGTACGATTGTAAATCGCGGATTTTTTAATATTTCATCTGTATAGTTACGTAAAAACAAGAGGATGGGGAGACGATTATACCCCTGAGTAATTTTCAGATCAGATTTGGCTGGTGCCAGGGTAATGGCAAGATGCTTCAGCAATGTCGTTTTACCACTCCCCGGCGGCCCTAAAAACACCAATGTTCGTCCAATCATTTGCTTGGAATTGAGATAGGACCAAACAGCGTGACGACCTTCTTGTAAGGGTGCTCCCATGGGACGAATGGGATCGGCGGAAGCGGCTTCGGCTGTTTGTCGATCTAACGCAAGCTCGACAAAAACTTGGGCTAACTCTAATGTATAGACACCTTGTGTAGTCAACCCCTTCACATCAAAATTACGGTGATGATACTTCAAATATTCGGCGTATTGACGTCGATGCTGTCGATTGGGAAAGAAACGATTTAACAACCGCTACCTTGCCTTTGCGGTAAAATAGCCGCTCATCTTATGCTACTGATCTTGATTACTTCTCATGATTACTGACAGCCCTATCTTGTGGTGCAAGAGTCTTACTGTTAGTTTCTCTATTATGACCTTTGAAATGATGTTTTGCAACTGCTATCAGCAAAAGGGTGTAGTAAAAACTCGTAAAGAGAAAAGATAGACAAAACGAGCCTCATGTGATTTTGTTAAAGGTGGAAATCAAAAACGAAAACACAGGGAG
>QQUD01000777.1 GCA_008501785.1 Chloroflexota bacterium | reverse complement strand
TTCAGGGTCTTGCACAATCAGTTCTTCGATGCTGATTTGTATCCAAGCGCCTTCGAGTACGGCGGCTACATTTTCGCCGCCAGCCATGTTGATCAAGGTGTCCACAAATGTACCGGTGCCGGTGGTCCAGGGCGCGTTGGGGTCGGTGCCGTCAATTTCGTAAAATACGAGTGGTTTTTCTTCGACTGCGGTAATTGTGTCGGAAACGGCCGTTACGCGTTCTTCCAACGTCACAATAAGTGCCTCAGTTTCAGCTTCATGCCCGGTGAGAATAGCAACGGTGCGCAGATTATCAAACATGCCAGGAAGTTCAACCGGGTTGGTTAAGGCAAAAACTGTTAGATCAACATCAGTTAATGCCTGTATTTGTTCTGGGGCAGTGATGTCTGCGGCCAAAACCAGATCAGGTTCCAACGAAATAATCGTTTCCATGTCCAGTTCAGCGAAACCGCCACCAATATCAGCTACTTCAAACGCAGCTTCTGGATAATCTGAGAATGAATCACGACCCACAACTTGTGCGCCAGCACCCACCGCAAACAGAATTTCGGTGTTGGAAGGAGCCAAGGAGACAATGCGCTGTGCAGGTTCCATCAGTTCGATTGTTTGGCCCAACCCGTCAGTCAAAATAATAGGTTCACCGGCAGATTCTGATGCGGGTTCTTCTGTTGCTTCTTCAGTTGCAGATACTTCTTCAGCTTCTGGTTCAGGTTCTTCCATCGCTTCTTCTGTTGCCGCAGGTTCTTCGACTTCTGATGAGGTTTCTTCAGCCATTTCCTCGGAAGGCTCTTCAACAACAGCTTCAGCTTCTTCTTCGGTTGTGTCAACTGCTGGGGGATCGGAAACTGGCTGTTCAGTTGAGCCACAAGCTACTAAAAACAACCCAAATAGTAGAGTTGTTAGGATTAAAAACATGTTTTTTTTCATTTATCTCTTCTCCGAGTGCGTTTTTTTGTTAATTGACGTTTTAAAACAAAAAACCTGTCCGCTAGGGACAGGTTTGGGATTTACAAATTACAGTTGATTGATCTGAATCGCTACGAAAATTTATTAACTGTATCGTGTTCCACCTCCTTTCCGCGAAGTGTGTGAACCAATCAAGGCGGGCGTCCTGGCTTGTTACTAAAGTAGCTTTACTAAAGTAACTTACAGTTGCGGGACAGCGTCGGACTTCATCTGCAAATAGATGGCACCGAACTTCGCCATTGTGTCTTCCCATCCGGGGGAGCTGACACCTTGATTAAGGTATTTAAAATTTAAATGTACAGAGCGACTGTAACTGATATTTATTATTTATGCAATGATATTTGTAATACGAAATTACGGACGAACGTCAAGTTGATGTTAACGGCCGTTTTCCTCAAACGTTGCAATATCTTGACAAGATCGCAACAATTCAGCAACACCCCAAGCATGAGCAATGCAGCCCTGTGGCCCAAATGGTGGTTCTCCATTAAAAAGTTCACTTACTGAGCCAACGCCATGTGATGAAATTTGATGGCACAATGGGTGAATAAAGCTCCGAGCCTGAGAGATATCTTTATACACACGTAAGTGGGCGCGAATAAAGGGTCCCATTAGACTTGCCCATACAGTGCCTTGATGATAAGCCATATCTCGTTGGCTTGCGTCACCGCCAAATTGCCCAATATAATCCGGATCGTCAGGTGCCAAGGTACGCAGCCCATGAGAAGTCAACAATTTTCTGGCACAAATGTCTACAATGTGTTTTTGCTGCTCAGATGATAAGGGTGAGTGTGTCAATGAAACGGCATAAATCTGATTGGGCCGAATTTTTGCATCGTTGCCATCTGGTGTGTCAATAACATCATAACAGCAGCTGAGATCATCATTCCAAAAACGCTCAAACCCAGTTTTAACTTCTTTTGCCATTTTGGCATAACGCTGTGGGTTTTCTTCAAGCAGTTCCGCGAAATAAGCCATTGTGCATAGTGCGTTATACCAAAGTGCATTAATTTCAACTGGCTTGCCGATGCGGGGTGTGACCATCCACTTGTCAATTTGCGCATTCATCCAAGTCATGGGGGTTTTTGAGCCGCCTGTGTGCAATAGTCCGTCTTCAGGATCGGCGTGGATGTTGTGATGGGTTCCTTGTTGTAACCAAAGAATAATGTCTTGTAATGCCGGATAGAGTTCTCCTACAAAATTAAGATTTTTAGTAACCTCGTAATAAGCACGAATGGCTTCGATATATAACAAGGTAGCGTCGAGCGTGTCATAGTTAGGGTCACGATTACTGGTCACAAAACGATCTGGTAGCATTCCCTGATTGATTCTAAATGCATATTTTCTCAGCAATTTTCCGGCCATTTCCGCACGACCGGTCGTTAGCATTAATCCCGGAATAGACAGAATGGTATGGCGTGTGCTGCTCCTAAACCAGTGATATCCGTCCAGGACTGTGAAGCTGTTGGGGTCTGTTGGTAGCGGTTGGCTGACAATAAATTGATCAGCAGCTAAAACCAACTGTTTAATTGTGCCAAGACAGGGTTGACTCTCGCAAAGAACAGGTGCTTGCTCAATTAATTTTTGCTCTAATGCATGTTGTTTTTGAAATTCAGCAACGCCATCTATGTTGAAGTTGGGTTCTGTGCTGAACACAAATGTAGCTGATTCACCCGTTTGTAGGGAGAGGTTGAATTCACCTGCATCCAAATGGTCTTCGGTAGCATTGTGTCCTCTATTGGCCTCGCGCATCAGGAAGTAGCGACGATGCCAATTATGATTAGCTTTTGCGGATGCCTGATTACAGAGGATGTAAAAAGGAGATGCCCCCGTATAAGCGCTGATTTTTAGCCCATTGGACATTGACTCAATTTGCATTTCCCAACCATCGGCGTGGGTGGTGTTGTGCATACGACGATAGTTGATGAAGGGAACGGCCGTTAATTTCATCGGTGATACGCCACGAATCATTTTGTATTGCACAAATGTCGTGTTCACCCCTTGTTTCATCCAAATCCGTTTTTCTAACAAGGCATCCCCAAACGCATACGTCCAGGTTGGTATTCTGCCGTCTAAAGCAAATCGTTCAATATGCATATACCCAATGGGGTTAATGACACCTCCCGCCCAACGATCTGTATTGAGGTTATATTGCTCATTTTCATAGGAGACTGTTTCATTGAGCTTCGTAACTAAAAAAGTACGGCCAGATGGGGGTTGTAAGGCCGCGATTAGCAGCCCATGATAGCTTCTTGTCATGATACCAGCGATGGTGCCAGAGGCGAAGCCTCCGATACCATTTGTGACTAGCCACTCACGGCTCTCAGAGTTGGCTAAATTACCACAAACGTCTCGTCCGAACTCTATCATGAGGCTAACTCCTTCTTTGAAAATGATAAGAAGTAATAAAATGAAGCAAAGCTATTTTTGCTGGGAAAAGATCAACAAGAATAGCTTAAATAATTATGCATTATGTTAATAGAGACATACATCACATGGATGGGGTGATATTTTGCGTGAATCTATCAAAATTACATTTACATTTTTCGATAAAACGGCTGTTACGATACCAAGTGATTTTACATGATTATGTCCAAAAAAAAAGTGACCATCAGGTCACTTGATTTTATGATTGTATTGGACACTGCTTTTAAGCGCGTCGTCCACCCTTGAGATCGTCCTGTAACTGCTCTAGTTCATCCCATTTTCCGTCGCGCGCTAGGGCAGCTTGTTCTGGCCATGTATCTGGAAATGCAATGGTGATGCCTGCGTCATGGCGTACAATCTTCTCTAATTCGGAGACCGTCGCAGTTGCCAAATCGCTAAAAGTATTGATACCAGCAGCTTGCAATACAGAGTTGATTTTTGGACCAATCCCTTCGATCTTTTTTAAATCATCCGGTTTAATGGTGACACTTTCTGCTTGGCGCGTTTCTACAACAGCTTCTTGTATATCTTGATGATTATCGTGTGCGGTTGTGTCGTGATCTTGTGCTTCGTCTTGGTCGTGTGCGTCGTGAACGGCCGTTTCCTCTGGAATCGAGTTGCGGTTGAGTCCCCACAAAAACAGCAGCAACAAAATGCCAATAATGACAATTGGCACCCAAATTGGTGTACCCACGGGGGCAACTTCTTCGGCAGCATTCACCAGGAGCATTATGTTTGCAAACATCAAATAGTTCATTTGTTTTCTCTTCCCATTTGCGTGTTTTCAGATAGCATTGATCGTACCCTACTCGACGGTTAAACGCAACGTTGAAATGCTGTGCATTCAAATTATTTGAGCGAACCGGTTGCAGTAGAATGAGGAGAAGCATGTATGATAATTGAGTTTAATGGAAAACGGCCGTCTATCGCTAAAACAGCTTATATTGCGCCAACGGCCGTTATTATTGGCGATGTGACCATTGGCGATGAGGCCAGCGTCTGGTTTGGGGCCGTGATTCGTGGCGACGAAGGCAAAATTATGATTGGCCCGCGCACATCTGTGCAAGATAATGTTGTGCTGCACGTCAATTCTCGCAGCGATACCATCATTGAGTCTGATGTGACAATCGGACATGGGGTGGTGATGGAAGGGTGCCACATTGGTGTGGGTGCTTTAATTGGTATGAACGCAACTGTTTTGAGCGGTGCAGAGGTTGCTGAGGGCGCTTTGGTTGCCGCTGGTGCTGTGGTTGGTGAAGGGCAGCAAGTGCCTGCCGAATCATTAGCGACTGGGGTTCCGGCAGAAATTCGAGGGCCGCTTTCTGAGCGATTAAAGGCAAGGTTGGCGAAAGCGCCGGAATTTTATGTGAAATACGGCCGTCGTTACCAAACTGCTATTAATATTTTAGACAACGATGAGCAGGAGAATTAGGAAACAAAAATTACGCAGATTTCGCAGATAAAAAAAGATCAATCTGTGAAATCTGCGTAATCTTTAATAATTTGTATGGCTTCAAAAATTTTAAACTTAGAAAGTACCCACCAAAGCCGTCGTTATCGCTAAAGTAACAGCACCACATGCAGCCATGATGGCAATCCCAATTGCAATCGAAATAATTAGTCCAACCCGGTTCTCATCTTCCATCAATACACCTTCCTCACAAGTTTGTCAGATTTTAGCAAATCATGAAATTGTTGGCGAACTAACTTTAAATTCGGTAAGCTAGGTAACAACCTGCTCCCTAATCACGTCTGTTACAATGGCAATCATTGCCGTACCTGTTCAAAAAAATCGAATTTCGCAAAATCTCTTACTGAAGGAGAAAAGATGGATAACTCAAGACCAACAACAATTGTTATTTTTGGTGCATCTGGTGATTTGACACGTCGAAAATTGGTGCCTGCCCTTTTTAATTCATTTACAAAAGGACGTATGCCAGACAAATTTAATATTGTCGGATTTGCAAGACGACCTTGGGATCACGCCGCGTTTAAAGCCTTGTTGCTAGAAGGATTGCATGAATTTGCGGCAGATCTGTTTGATGCCGAAATGTGGGAGAAATTTTGTGGTCGAATTCATTATGTGCAGGGCAATTTGACAACTTCAGAGGATTTTGCCACTTTAAATGATTATTTAATCTCAATCGAAAGTGGCCTTGCGAATCGACTATACTATTTGGCCATTGCGCCCCGGTTCTTTGTGCCTGTGGTTGAGCATTTAGGTACAAACAATATGGTTAATGAAGATTATGGATGGCGGCGCATTGTCATTGAGAAGCCCTTTGGTCGTGATCTGGCATCGGCACAAATGTTAAATAAAGCGATTCATCAGACATTTCCAGAGCATCAAATTTATCGGATTGATCATTACCTGGGTAAAGAGACCGCGCAAAATATCCTTTATTTTCGTTTTGCAAATACCATTTTTGAACCAGTGTGGAACCGCAATTATATCGACAATGTGCAGATTTCGGTGACCGAAAGTGTTGATGTAGGGCATCGTGCCGGATATTACGATAATGCTGGTGTGATGCGCGATATGTTCCAAAATCATTTGATGCAGTTGTTATCGTTGGTGGCTATGGAACCACCCGCTTCGTTTGCGGCAAATGCCGTTCGCAATGAGAAAGCCAAACTATTTAATTCAATTCGTCCGATTGATTTGTCAGAAACGATTCGTGCTCAATATGAAGGATATCTTGATGCTGAAGGCGTTCAACCCAATTCGCAGACGCCCACTTACGCGGCTTTGACGCTGCATGTAGATAATTGGCGTTGGCAAGGTGTGCCATTTTACATGCGCTCTGGTAAAGCATTGGCAGGCAAAAATTCTGAAATTATTATTGAATTTAAACGCCCACCCCATTTAATGTTTGAGGATTTGAATGAAGAAGACATGATTCCAAATATATTGTCGATGTGTATTCAGCCTGATGAGGGGATTCATCTTAAGCTAGAAGCCAAAGTGCCTGATTCGCATTTGACTGAAGATGTGGATATGGAATTTCATTATCGATCATCGTTTAAAGGGAATTCTTTGCCAGATGCCTATGAGCGGCTGTTGCTGGATGCGATTCGTGGGGATGCGTCACTTTTTACGCGCAGTGATGGTATTGAGGCTGCATGGCGGCTTGTTGATCCAGTCATTAATGGTTGGGAAAATGATGAAGGTGCGCCACCGATTGTTAATTATAAAACGGGTGAGTGGGGTCCGGTGGAATCAGATGAGATGTTGGGGAAAAACGGCCGTATTTGGCGTCACGGCTGTGTTCATTCATAACAAAAAAAGAGAATAGTGAAAACTATTCCCCATCATCAAGATAAGGATGGCATTGCAAAATAAATAGTTTGTAATCTACCCCAGATGCATTAGGCATTAAATCAACCACAAATTCAACAATAATTGGCGTGTCATATACATTTTCTAAGCGCATTAACGACGTACGCATTAGTTTGATAAATTTTGGATCTCCCATTAAGTAATCAAAAGTTAACCTGATTTCCTGCTCGCTTGTCGTTTTATCTTCAGTGATAGGAGCGCCATCGGCCGTTTTGGCAATATAAGTTAAATCTGGACACCCAGGATGCAATAAAGCCTCGGTGGGAATTTGTTTGAATTTATGTTCTTTAATATCAATGACTTTAATGCGATCTTGTGGAGATATAAATCTAAAGGGTTGCCTACTGCTCGTGCTCAATTTTGGCTTTTTAAGAGGGATAATGGAGACGTCTTGACTGTCAAACAGCTCTCCAATTGTATCATCGTACCCCCAAACCAAGCGTAGAATCCCATCGTTAAATGCCTTGTCATCTTTTTCCAGGAGTGGATTGAAGCTAATGCCAGTACCGCTGATTGTCGGCCAGAAATAACGGCCGTATTTCGTGCCGCGCAATGGTTGAATCATCACCGCCATGCGTTCATCATAATCAATAAGCTCATGCTCCATACGCACAGCCATTGCCTCGGGGTTAAATACGCTGGCATAAATTTGGCGAATCGCATCGGTCAATGTCTTTAAATCTTTTTCCTCATTCCCTTCATTAAAACAGAAACAGCTCGCATATTTCCCCGCAAATGAGTAAGAAAAATTGTCTTCGAGCAAGCTAGATGAACGGACCACATACGGCCGTTTTCCCATGCGTTTTAAAATTTCTTTGAGTTGGTCAATAATATAATCAGGAAATTTGCCCTGAGAAAACGCCTCCACAATTTTAGGATATTGCGTCCGCATCTCTTCTA
>QQUD01000046.1 GCA_008501785.1 Chloroflexota bacterium | reverse complement strand
GTTATTTGAGCCAAGCGCTCTCGTCGGCAGAAATTTTTGCTACGCTTTACACGAAAGTGCTCAATTTGGAAGCAAGTGAAGGGCCTGCCATACCACCACTGTTTCCAGGGGTGCCTGGGGCAAACAACATCGAATATGTGACAGGTGCTGCTTACAATGGGCCACAGTCAGGTCATTTAGACCGGTTTTTGATTTCGCCAGCCCATTATGCGGTGGCTGTTTATGCAGCGCTTGTTGAAGTTAGCCGTATGGCACCGGAAGGGTTGGCGCAGTTTAACACGGATGGCAGTACGGTTGAGATGATTGGCGCAGAGCATTCGCCCGGTTTTGAGTTGACGACTGGCTCGTTTGGGCAAGCGTTGAGTCAGGCGGGTGGGATTGCGATGGCGAGAAGATTGAAGGGGGAAAACGGCCGTATTTTCATATTCATGTCCGACGGTGAGCTAGAAGAAGGCCAAACCTGGGAAGCCATTCAAGCACTCGCTTTTTACAAAATGGATAATGTGGTCGTGTACGTCGATGTAAATGGACAGCAAGTTGACGGCCTCACGAAAGACATCATGAACATTGAACCAATATCATCCCGTCTGGAAGGATTTGGTGCGCGTGTTGTGACTGTAAATGGGCATGATGTGGCCGCGCTTGCCTCAGCCGCCTCACATCATGGCGATGGCAAACCTTTATTTGTGCTGGCATATACGAATCCCAGCCAGGGCGTTCCGCTGCTCGATGAGCGCAAACCCAAGCTGCATTATGTGCGATTTAAGAATGAGGCAGAGACGGCATTGTATCAATCACACTTATTAGAAATGCAAACCATGTTAGAAAACATGACAGCAGAGGGGGTGGCGCAGTGGAACTAGTCAACAATGTTCACGCACACAATTTAGTCGCCTGGGCCAAAGATAAACCCGAAGTTGTCGTTTTTTCTGGTGATTTGACAGGCTCAACTGAAATCAGCCTGTTTCGAGATACCTACCCAGAGCGCTTCTTTTCATTGGGGATGGCCGAGCAAAATATGTTGAGCTGGGCTGGCGGCATGGCACGAGAAGGGTTTACGCCATTTTTACATACATTTGCCGTTTTTTTATATCGCCGTCCTTTTGACCAACTGTCAATGTCGATTGCCTATCCAAATTTGCGCGTGCGCTTATTTGGCTTTTTACCTGGGATTTCCACACCTGGAGGTGTCACGCACCAGGCCATTGAAGATGTATCCGTGCTGCGTGGCGTGCCTAATATGACAATCTTTGAGATGGGGGATGCAACAGATGTGGAATCGGTGCTTGACGTATCACAGGCGGTGAATGGACCTGTTTATATTCGCATGTTGCGTGGTCAAATCCCACGCCTGTTTCCACGAAATGAGCCAATGCAGTTTAATCGCGCCCGTGTTTTAAGTGAGGGCGATGACTTTACGCTAATCTCATCGGGCATCTGCACAGAAGAAGCAATGCGGGCTACGCTGGTCCTTCGAGAAAAAGGCGTTTCAATTCAACATTTGCACGTTTCGACGCTAAAACCGTTTACAGACTCTACGGTGGTGGAAGCGATTGCGAAGTCAAAGATGGGTGTGATTACGATGGAGAATCATTCGGTGATTGGTGGGGTGGGAACGGCCGTTTCCGAAGTAATGGCCGAATTGGGTGCCGGTATCCCCCTGATTCGCATCGGCATCCCCGACACCTATGCACATGGGGCCACCCGCCAATATTTAATGAAAAAATATCAGCTAGACGCTATTAGTTTTGTGCGTCAAGCTGAAAAGTTATTAAATACAACATTTGATATTGAGGAAGCCGATTTAGCGGCTGTCCGGCTGCAAACACCGTCGTCCGCCGGGGCTGACCAGTTAGAAGCGCTGTAAAAAATTTAAGAATTCAGGACTTCAAATCACTTTGTAGGGGCGCACCCTTGTGGCCGCCCAAGACTGGGCGGGTACAAGACCCGCCCCTACAAGAGAACATTCTAAATCGAAGGAGCCGAGAAATGGGAAAGATTTGGACATCACGGGAACGGGTGGAAGCTGCTTTAAACCATCAGGAACCAGACCGGGTGCCGATGGACATCACCATTCGCAAAATTCCGTATGAACGACTGCGTGATTATTTGGGGCTGCCACAAGAAGAAACAAAGGGAAATCGTTTTGGAGAGGTATCGCCTAGTTTAGATGTGCTGAAAGCATTGAGGATAGACATGACGTTCATCAAGCTGCGCAAACCGTCGAACTGGACCGCACCACCTCCAACTGAAGACGACATTCTGTTTGATGCATGGGGTGTGGGGCATAAGGAAGTAAAGGTTCCAGGAGCCGGGGTGCTGCTAGAGCCTGTCGTTTCTCCACTCAAAGATTTTGAACCTAATGAAATCGATTTGGATGCTTATCCCTGGCCTGACCCGACTGATCCAGGGTTCGTAGCTGGATTAGCAGACGATGCCCGTAAATTTTATAAAGAAACAGAGATAGCATTAATGGGGCGTTTCGGTGGCACCATCATGGAACAGGCCGCATTTATTCGTGGGTACGAAAAATGGATGATGGACCTTGTGCTGTATCCAGAATTTGCCATGGATTTGATGAATCGCATTACGGATATTCAAATTGCACTCGATGAAGCGGGGATTCGGGAGGCGGGTAAGTATTTGAGCATTTTCAAGTTGAGTGGTGAGGATTTGGGGGCGCAGGAACGGCCGTTATTCTCAAAACGCGTCTGGCAAAATGTACTGCGTCCCATTCTCAAGCGCCGCTGGCAAGCCGCCCGCGATGCCCTCGATAAATACGATGCCGCCCACGTAAAACTACTGCTGCACTCAGACGGTGCCATCCGCAGGTTCCTGCCAGACCTCATCGAAGATGGCGTAGACGGCATTGACCCTGTCCAGGTGCAGTGTACAGGCATGGAAGCTGTTGCACTTAAACAAGATTTTGGTGACAAACTGTTCTTCCACGGCGCTATCGACACCCAAAAGATATTGCCATTTGGCACACCAGATGATGTGCGAACCGAAACAAAACGCATCATCCAGGCATTAGCACCTGGCGGGGGGTTCATTTTAACACCCATGCACAACGTCCAGCCAGATGTTTCACCCGAAAATCTGGTCGCCATGTGCGAAGCTGTCAAAGAATTTGGTGTCTATCCAATTCAATAATTTTGGGGAAAAGCATGTCAGTATGTCAGCATGTCAGCTTTTCAGCACTTAACTCTATCTTTGCTGACATGCTAACTAGCTGAGATGCCGAAATGCAATAATTTGGAGGAATACCATGAGCTTTGACGCTCTCTATGAAGCGATTTTAGACGGCGATGCGTCCGAGGCCGTTGCTCAAGTAAACGCATCTTTAGCAGAAAACGTGTGCAAAGATGTCAAAATTATGGTCGGCACCGCTCCGATCACACAAGATTTTGCAGAACAAATAGGCGCTGACGAGTATGCGGATGATGCAGCTCGTGCTGTGCATGTTGTGAAAAAATTACTAAATGGTGCCTGATCTTTTCTGGAGTGGAGGCTTTAGCCGGAACGTACCGGCTAAAGCCTCCACTCCGAAACAACTTCGAATTGGAGAATAAAAATGCTTGAAGCGTTGAGACAAAAAGTGTGGGAGGCAAATGTTGCCTTGCCTAAAAATGGATTGGTTCTTTGGACGAGTGGCAACGCCAGTGCGCGTGATCCAGAAACAAATCTGGTTGTAATTAAACCTAGTGGCGTTTTGTTTGATCAATTAACGCCTGAAAAGCTAGTGATTGTAGATGTAGAAGGAAACGTTGTGGAAGGAGACCTGAAACCGTCAGTGGATACAGCGTCGCATCTTTACGTCTATCGGCATCGATCAGATGTGCATGGCGTGGTGCATACCCATTCGCCCTATGCCACCAGCTTTGCCATTCGCGGTGAATCGCTGCCGATTTACACAACCACGTCAGCGGCCGTTTTTGGCACCGAAATTCCCGTTTCCGACTTTGCCACCATTGGCGAAGAAGAAATCGGGAAAGAGATTGTAGAAAAAATTGGCAAATGTACGGCAATCTTGATGCGCAATCATGGTACATTTACAATTGGAAAAGATGTGATGGCTGCACTTAAAGATGCAGTTATATTGGAAGAAACAGCACAATATGTACATTACGCGATGCTGCGAGGTCCGATTGACCCGTTGCCAGAAGAAGTAGTGCGTAGAGGATATGAAGTTTACCACACGACTTATGGACAGAAATAATGCCGCGATTTGATGTGACAACCATTGGTGAAGCAAGTTTGCGCATGAGTGTTCCCATCGGGATGCGTTTGGAAACTGCGCGACAATTTGACGTTCATATTGCCGGAGCAGAAGCAAATGTAACGGGAGCACTTTCACGCCTTAGATGGCAATGTGGCTGGGTGAGTCGCCTGCCAGATACACCCATTGGCTATCGGGTACGTCAATCATTTACCTCGGCGGGCCTGGATTTATCCGCAGTAAATTGGACTGATGATGGTAATCTGGCATCGCTCTATGTGGAATATGCTGACGCACCTCGTGTAACTCAGGTTTTCTTCAATCGCAAACACTCTTGTTTTACCAGAATGAAAGCTGAACAAGTGGATTGGTCGTATTTATTGGACACGCGGCTGCTCCATTTAACGGGGATTACAACGGCACTGTCACCTTCTTGTGAAAACATAGTGGCCGAAGCCACAAGACTCGCTAGGGAAAAAAATGTTCCCATTAGCTTTGACGTTAATTACCGAAAAAAACTCTGGTCGATTGAAAGAGCCAGAGAAGCATTGCTGCCAATGATTCAAGATGTTGATTTGCTATTTTGCAGTGAACGTGACGCTCAAAAAGTGTTTGGTTGTGATGGTGCATTACGGGGGAAAATCAGCCAGCTAACTGAACAATGTAATGCAAAAAAAATCGTAATGTCGCGTGGTGATGCAGGTTTGACCGGTTACGACGGAGAGATGTTCATCACAGAAGATGCCGTCAATGTGAAAATTTTGGATCGGATTGGTGCAGGGGATGCGCTGGCAGCTGGGGTGATACACGGCTGGTTGCAGGGGGATTTTGCCAAAGGGCTGCGATATGGCGTCACAATGGCAGCGCTGGCACTGAGTCAATATGGTGATATGGTCATCACCTCGTCTCAAGAATTAGAAGCATTAATTAAGCAAACTTACGACGGCATTGAGCGATAGAGGCTTTGTCATTCCGAAGCCTGCTGAGGAATCCCTAACCCCTTTAAATTACAGGCCGTTGGGATTCCTCGGAACCCTCAGAATGACGATTATCGAAGCTATTTAACTTCGATAATTGCTTCGATTTCAACTGTGATTCGTCCGGGGAGGGAACCCATACCGACGGCGGACCGGGCGTGACGGCCGTTTTCGCCAAACACCTCTACAAACAAATCTGAGCAGCCATTAATCACCGCCGGTTGATCGCCAAAATCAGGTGCAGCATTCACCATGCCAAACACCTTCACCACCCGGCTCACCCGGTCCAACGACCCCAGCGCTTCTTTTGTTGCTGCCAGCAACAGCATACCAGTTTGACGCGCATCGGCATAAGCTTGCTCAACCGTTACATCAGCCCCCACCTTGCCAAATGAATCACTTGGACCTTTGCCTGCCAAATAAAGCGTATTGCCAGTCTGCACAGCATGTACATAATTACCCAACGGCGCACCCAGTTCTGGTAACTCAATTCCCAACTCAACTAGTCTTGCTTCATAAGACATACTTCACTCCTTTGTAACTCGAATTGCTAATTCGATATGCGATTTAGCAATTCGCAATAATTACTCAAATGGAAAACCTAGGCGAGCTAACTGTTCGCGTAGCTGCGGACGCCTTGGGGTGTTAAGACGTTTAGCAATGGGGCCAGTCCAGGCAGCTTCGTGTTGATTACGATCTTGACGGCCGTAATAATCCGCCAACGCACCATCATATTGCTGCAACAATTCACGCGGGTCCGCATCATTGTAAGCCTCATGGTGAATAATCAGCTCTTCCGCTAGTCGTGGTTTTTGCGGGGGTACTTTGTTCCAATCTGGCCAGCCAATGCTCATGCCATAAACGACAAAGACACCTGAAGGAAAACCAAGCAATTTGGCGACTTCTTCAGGATAATTGCGCATACCACCGACCATAACAGCTCCTAGACCACATGACTCGGCAGCCAACTGCACCGACATGCCCACCAAAGCGGCATCAACCGTCGAGACCAGTGATATTTCCAGGTTTTTTGCCAGCACCTCACCATGCATCTCAGCCGCAGTTTCTAAACGACGAAGATCGGCGCAAAAAGCAACAAACACATCACACGTTTCGATATGTTTTTGATTGCCTGCATACTCAGCTAACTTCTTTTTCTTTTCAGCATCACGCACCACCACAATGCTGTAAGTTTGCATATTGCTGCTGGTAGGGGAACGGCGAGCGGCATTTAATATCGTGTGCAGCATCTCATCGGAAACAGGTTCACCTGTAAAAAACCGAACGGTAACATGTTTGTTCAATGTATCAATCACAGAAAGCGTATTTGTCATACTATTAGCTCCAACTGATAAACATTATGGGCATGGTTCAAAAATAAATGGATGATCTTTACACATTTTGAACCATGCCACATTTTATATTGCACCCATTTTATCTTAAAGACAAAAACTGACAGGTTTGTGGAATCCTGTCAGCTTACTAAATTCGAAATCTGCGTCAAAAATCTTCGAAATCTGAGGTTAAGTTTTCTGAAAATTGGTTGCCATTAACTTGTTATCAATCTTGATAGATTTACGAGAGTTAATGGGCGTAAATATTTTAAGGGGATTCTAGGATTTTGGGGTCACTCGTGCTTACATTTCTACGGTAAAGACAGAGCCTTTCGGCTGATTGGGTTCGACGTAAACACGGCCGTTATGGGCATCCACCACCATCTTACAAAATGCCAACCCCAACCCCACCTGGGCAATGTCACGGCGACCTGTTGCCACAATTTTGAACTTATCAAAAATCGTGTCCTGATGTTCAATTGGAATTCCAGGGCCTTCATCCAAGACGCAAATGCAAATTTGAGGAGCAGGTTCGTTTCCATTTTGGCGTGGATAAGCGACTTGGATAGTGATACGGCCGTTTGGCGGCGAAAACTTCACAGCATTAGACAACAAATTATCCAACACCCGTCGCCACAAGTTTTTATCTAAAGAGACATGACCTGTCGCATCTGGCAGGTCAACCTGAAGCTCAAGGTTTTTTAAACCAGCGACAGAACGAAACCCCTCAACAGCAGCCCTTACAAGTGCATTAATATCAACAATAGAAGGCATCAGCACCAATTTGCCATGCTCCATTTTTGCCATCATCAACATATCCGTTAAAAATGCACTCAACCGATTCGTTTCATTGCGGATTGTTTGCAAATAATCATGCCCCATCTCATTTGGCACAAAGTTTTCCAACAAATCACTATAAATAAGAATGGAAGAAAGCGGGCTGCGAATATCATGCACAATCATATTTGACAAATCTTCACGCAAGCGCAACGCTTCTTGCAAGGCATCATGACGCCGTTTAATACGCAGCATCGAGCGCACACGTGCCCGCAATTCCATACTGTTGTAAGGTTTATGCAAAAAATCATCTGCGCTCGCATCTAATC
>QQUD01000992.1 GCA_008501785.1 Chloroflexota bacterium | reverse complement strand
TTCGGCGAGAGAACGGCCGTTTTCTACAAACTCATGACGCGGCCGCCGAAAACGCAGCCCATTCTGAAACCGCACCAGCCACTCCGACCCATTACGGTACATCGCCACCACCTGACCAGCGCCAAATTCGGGGTGAGTTACTTGTTCTCCAATCATAAGAATAGTGAATGCTACAGATGTAGCTTTGAACAATGAATAATGAATTGTGAATGATTCTTCACTTCACCATTCACAAATCATTATTCATTATTCATTATTTAATAGGGTGGCGTCTCGCCCCCCATTAACGCATCAACCTGGCCGCGCAAAATCATTTGCGCTTCCGCTTCGGTAATCGTGTGTTCTTCGCCGTGATGTTGTCGAGACAGTTCCACTACAAACGACTTCACAAACAGACGGCGATGGCTCACGTCCAGAAAAACGTCGCGGGCCACGTTTGCCAAAATGACTGCATTCGCCTGTTGAATAGTGTGGTCTAATGTTGCGTCAAACGCGATTTCATAAATGGGAATCAGCTTTTCGCCAATCGCCAACATCAAATCATCTTCATTCAGGTCTAAATGATCCAGGTTAATGAGTGGGCTAAAGTGGTTCACACGGCTAAATCGCCCTGGCGCACGCACTCGCTGCTGCAAAGCTGGATATTTGGGAACCACATCGTTAATAAATTGAGGCGGCACGGCATACACAAACAGCGCACCTGGCAAATCTTCACGAGTGCGGTCAATCACCTCACGCAGCGTATCAGTTGCCAGCTTTTCAGCCTTACCGCCCACACTCGCCATCCGGTCTACCTCATCAAACAGCAAAATGAGACCGCTGTACGAAAGGGCGCGAATCACCTGGCACAGTGAGCGCAGCATACGAAACGCATTGGTGCGGAAAATTTTGCCGGTGACACCCACTTCACGCAAAATTTTGGTATCGGCAGGTGAAGTCGTTTCCCCCATCAACCAGCGGGTCAGCGAATCAATCCGCTCGTCGTGCCCGCGAATCAGGCTGTCGAAATAGGCAATAACGGCCGTTTGATACGCCGGACTATCAATCGCTGTCGCTTCCAACGTGTCAATCAATCCACGATACAGTGGCGTGTTCAACGTTTCCAAACTCAAAGCGCCACCCACAACCCGCGTCAACGTCCCTTCCAAAAATCGCATCAAGCCTGTCTCATCACTGCTCATCTCATCCGATTCGTGCCAAATTAGATTGCTGGCCACAGCTTGATAAACTAGCTTTTGATCGTTGTACGGCGTTTCCACAGGGCTGAGGTCTACTTTTGCCACGGCAAAATTGCGTGTCCAAGCCATATCGCGCAAGCAGTAGAGAAAGTGCGACTTCCCACTGCCATAATCGCCGATAACCATCTTGTACCCTGCGCCACCCTCTTGCAAATAAGACGACAAATAAAATTCATCAAGCGCATTCAGCAGCGAATCATTGCCCACATTAAAATGCTGAATGCCCCGCGCCGGTGGTGTGCCATAGCTGCCCAACACTTCAATAATGGATCGGGCAAGCGGGCGGGAAATAGTTGCTTCACTCATTTCGTAATCCGTACTTGTTTCGGAGTGGAGGCTTTAGCCGGAACGTTCCGGCTAAAGCCTCCACTCCAGAAATTAAAACTAATCAAAAGTGATGTCGCTGTAATATTGGCCTTCTACTGCATCTTGAGGCAGCCAAATGCTGCGGTTAGTTTGTTCCGCTTGACTTTTGGTAGCCACCCCTAAACGAAATTGACGTGTTTCACCATCAACCGTAAATGATGTCGCATTTTGCTCCTGTAAAAGAGTCATGTCACGCACAAACAAATCCCGCTCATAATCTTTAAACGTTCTACGCGAAGGCGCATTCCAAAATCGAGCGGATTGGCGATTGAGTGTCAATTGGCTATAAACTTGCACAATATTAATACGCCCGCCAGAAGGACGTCGATCTTTCTTGTTGATGCAATCTTCCCACGCCTCGTACAGCTCTTGCACCAATGCTTCTGCTTTGACTTCTCGATTCACAATTCGTCTCACCTGCTGATCATACGCTCTCAGAATGCCCTTCAGCGACAGCGGAATGGGGCGCGTCAAGGGTTCTTTGCCATACAACCACTGGCCTTTACGAGCAGCGATGTCTATTTTAAGCGTAAGTATCCCCACAGTAACGGTTGGTGGTCGGCCAGCGACTTCTTCGCCACGGTCTGCAAACACTTCTCGTAAATCTTTGGCAAACTCGAAGGCCAGATCATCTAGGGCGGATTTTGTAACGGTGGCGAAGGCAGAAACGGCCGTATCCAACACCTCACTCTCCACTTCAGCAGCAGCCGTTTCCAATTTAATCAACGCCTTATGCATCGGCAGCGCATCCGCTTTCTCTTCACTGGCAAGGCGAGTAGCCATTTTCAAAGCGCCCATTACCCCCCGAAACGCCTTAAATTGCGGCTCCAATTCAGCATTCGCCGCCTGCAATTGGGTCAAAACATCATTCATATCTGGGTTCCTCTTCCGTTAATTTAAAACTAAATTTGCACTGAACTGACAGATTTTAGAGGGGAACTATTTTTGAAGCAAGAAACGGCCGTTTTTTAATTGTCAATGGCTAATTGTCAATTGCCAATTGTTAATGAAGAAACGGCCGTTTTACGTCCGAGGTTGCTTCTGTCCGTGTTGGTATAAAAAACGGATGCCCTTAAACCGAGCGCGAAATACCGCCATCAACGCGAATATTTTGCCCAGTGATGTAACCCGCGCCGTCGGAGAGGAGGAAAACGGCCGTTTTTGCCACCTCTCCCACCGTCCCTTGCCGATTCATTGGAATCGAATCGCGAATGTCGTCGCTGATTGGATAGCTTTCAATAAAACCAGGCAACACATTGTTCATGCGAATATTTTCCGCTGCATACCGGTCCGCAAACAGCTTGGTAAAGCTGCCCAGCCCAGCCCGCAGCGCCGAAGAAACCGGGAAGCTCGGTGACGGCTCAAAGGCCGCAAAGGTAGAAATATTCGCAAACGCGCCACCGCCTTGTTTTTGCATCACTGGCACAACCAGCTTCGCCATTCGCACCACATTCATCATCACCAAATCTAGCCCCACGTGCCAATCGTCGTCGCTGATTTCGAGCAGGTCGCCTTTCGGCGGATGGCCTGTGTTGTTGATGACGGCATCAATACGGCCGTATTTCTCCATCGTCATCGCCACCAGCTTGTTTAAATCGGCCATGTCCGTTACCGACCCCTGCATCCCAACGCCACCTAACTCAGCCGCTAATGCGGTTGACCTATCCGACACCGACATCAACGCCACATCATACCCTTGTGCCACCAATTCCCGCGCACATGCCGCGCCCATTCCTCGACCAGCTGCTGTCACAATTGCTACTTTCTTTTCCATAATGTCTCCTTTTTTGACAATAAGACTACTTGACTAATGACTACCCGACTCTCGCTCCCAAAGCGAAACCGTTTCCACACGAAACGTCTGTGGCTGCATGTCGATAGGCTGAATTTCAACCAGTTTGTAGCCACCGCGTTTGATTAGTTGACGGCCGTCACGTGCCATCGTGGCAATATCAGAACTGACGTAAATGAAGCGAGACGGCCGTTTATCCAACAGCACTTGTACACCATCCCGCGACAAGCCATCTTTCGGCGGGTGCAAAATCACCAGATCAAAATCATCATCCAACGTCGGCATCACAGACTCCAAAAAGCCTTCATACACCGACACATTCTCCGTGAGCGCCAAATTAACAGCCATATCGGCCACCGCATCTGGATTGCGCTCAACAGCGACAACACGCGCCGCCTGTTCAGCCAAAAATGCAGTCAACATGCCCACACCACTGTGCAATTCCAAAACTGATTCATGCCCAGTCAGCTTTGCATAGTGCAAAACCGTGTCAATTACCAAAGCCATCCCCGACATACTAACTGGCAAATAACAGCCAGGAGACACGCGAAAATCGCGTTCATGCACCGATTGCACAATAAAGTGGTCGCCGACCAGCGTTGCGGCCGTTTTGTTGGGCAACACAATCGCCACCGAAATCGGGAAATCAGCCTGCAACGACGGTGGCTCCACGTCATTCACTTCAACAGCAGCCAACAGCGCTTCATCTGCCCCCATGCGCAGCGTCATTTTGCGCAAACCGGGCAACTCCAAGTCAATATCTTGCAACAGCGTCAATAGCTGTGGATGGCTAATAGGACACGCTTCAATGGGAATCACTTCTCTTTTGTGTGGCGACCAGAACCCTAAACGGCCGTCTTTCGTCGGACTCAAATTCATCTCCACCCGATACGCCCACGGCGTCGGATTTGGCAGCGTTTCACGCACCGGCGCATTTTTCACATTGCCAATGCGCTCCATCTGGTCCAACACAATAGCTTGCTTAGTGCGCAGTTGCGCTTCATACCGCATATGCTGAAAATGACAGCCACCACACACACCAAAATAATCACAATTCGGTTCAACCCGATCAGGTGACGGCTTTAGCACCTGCACAATTTCCGCCCGTGCATGGTCATTTTTCTGCGAGATGATGTTTGCCCGCACCTTCTCACCCGCAATCCCATACGGCACAAAAATCGTCAGCTTCTTCTTCCCACGCGCCACGGCCGCACCGCCGTTCGCCATTTCAATTAAATCAAGCGTTAAAGGTTTCATAAAAAATTATCCAAAAACACGAAGTTCAATCATATCTTAGAATTTGCTAGCCTTGATCCGTGTTTGGAACCGCTGAACATCTTCAAGTTTCCGACAATGGACTAGCTTTTGCTGATATTTTTCTAATATCTCTGCGGTAGCTACTCGCGTAATCGCAAAATCATCGTCTGGGCCAGTCGGTGTAAGCGGCTCCTTTTTGAAATATTGTTTACCTACACCAATAACAAAACTGATCAAAAGCCTAATTCCTGCATGCTGGTTATTCCCCTGCCAACTTGCCACAATATGGCGTTTAACAATACGCCAAACAACAATGTGAAATGGAATATCAAGCCAAACAATCAAATCGGCATTCTCTAACAAAGGGTCCGTCCACCACAGAAAAACACCTTCTGTAATCCAACGAGAATTCGTCAATATATGCTCAACTTTCTCCATCCGCTTATCAAGCGGAACTTTACCAGCTTCACTCCAACCAATTTGATCTAGATAAAAGCAGGGAAAGTCAAATTCTATGGAAAGCCAGTTGGCCAGGGTTGTCTTACCGCTGCCTGCCCCACCAATGACATGCATTTTTTGCGCTGTTGGCATCTAATATCCTGCTACTTTCGCAATACCTTCGCCAATTTCAGAAAGCGAGCATGTCATTCCTGCGTAGGCAGGAATCCATGTTCACATTACACGAGTGGATTCCCGCCTACGCGGGAATGACACCTGTGAATTTTGACCAAAATCTATTTTGGCGAAGGTATTGTTTCGGTTTCAATAAAACAAGAGGAAAATCCATCAAATTCTCCCACTCGCAATCAACATCGTAAACGACGTAATAAACCAGTGAATCAACCACGGATAAATAAAAGAGTCCGACTGCCACGCAATGAAGCCGAATCCTGCGCCGCCAAAAATCGTACTCAGCGTTTCCACCTCGGGCTTGCCCAAGTGCATAAATGCAAACGGTACAGCCTGTAGAAAAATAGCAGGTCCTGGCCCAAATGCACGTGCAAACGCGAAAAACATCAGTCCGCGCCAAACAAATTCCCAGGCAAACAGCTCAACACCATTGCGAAAAACAAGCGTCCACAATTCACGCGGTGCACGAGCGTTATAATATTGTTGCATACTCGGTGTGCGTGCCACAAAGAAAAGGATAATCGCCATACCCACACAAGCTGCAACCGTCCACATTAGCCCGGTTCGCCAATTGCCTATTTTAAAGCCATACGCAACTGGTGATTCACGGAACAACAATACAATCACCAACATCGGGATAATAAAGTACCAAACGAACCGGTCATACGCTTTCACACTGGTAAATTTATGGCCGTAATAATCCAGCATCGGCACAATGGTTCCCAAAATGATTATCAGAGTCAATTTTAAATCAAATTCAATCCCGCCAATGGTCACGCTGGTTCTCCTCATGGTGCTGGGGCAATGCCGACCAGCAAAGTCAGTCGGCTGTCTCCATTGTTTTCGACGCCATGCAGCAGGCCAGTAGGTGCCCAAACAACTTCCCCTTCAGCTGCGTCTACCAGATCATTGCCGAGGGTGAAACGGCCGTTTCCCCCCACCACATAATAAAACTTATCCTGATCTCCATGCGTATGTGCCTTCTGCACCTGCCCTGGCTCCAAACAATTCACCCCCAACAACAGCGCATCCCCACGAAACAAGGTCGCCTTAAAAAACTTCTCAGCCTTTGCACCTGCATGGTCCGCTAACTTCTTTACCAACTCCATGAAGCATATCTCCTTGATTGAGCTTATCAGCATTTCAGCATTTCAGCATTTCAGCAAAAAAAGCCGTTTAGCTGAATTGCTGACTGGCTGACAAGCTGAATTGCTTTCCTGGGGGATTATAAATAAAAAAGCCCAGTCATGCGACCAGGCTTGTAATCAGAAACGTGTAAAAAGTGGTTAGGACATACCCGGCACGGTAATCATCTGGCCAAGTATACGCTCCATCGCCATCGTGTGGCTGCAAAAGCCTCGGGTGTTAAAGAAACCACAACTGCAGGTAAAAGCGCCTGCATCATAAGAAACTTCGTGTGTTTTCTCACTATCACCCTTCATCTGAACCCTGAACGAGTTAAAAGTAATGCGTTCCGGTTCAGCAGCGTAAAACTTCGCCTTCTCAATCTTACCAATCATGCCATAGTCCATATCAATATGCTCCTCTCTGCCTAGCGGCAAATATTATATATAGTAGCCATATAACAAAAAACGCACGCCAAGGGCGTGCGCAGTACTTTCGAAATTGCAGGGTTTTTTGGATACTATGTCCATTAATGCTTCCATTGCAGTTAGTATATATGACCAACAACAAATGTCAATATCCACAACCATTCCGTAGGGGTTTAGTTGGTATTTATTAATGAGACAAAAAGGCTAATCTAATTAGTATATTGGAATATTGGTTTATTAGTGTATTGAGTCCCTAATATACCAATACACCAATAAACCAATATACTTTTATTCCTCAGCTTGTGGAATAGCAAAATGAAAAGTCGTCCCTTTGCCCAATTGACTCTCAACCCCAATTTCTCCCCCATGCAGTTCAATAATTCCCTTAGTAATTGACAAGCCCAATCCGGTACCTTTCGATTTGCGGATGTTGGGATCGTCAGCACGGAAGAACTGCGTAAACAATTTTTGTTGGTCTTCATCAGAAATGCCATACCCGCTGTCTTGCACCGCACAACGAACAACACACGCACCGTCCTGCTCATGGGGCTGAAGATGTACAGTCACATCAGTTTCAGGTGGTGAATATTTACATGCATTGCTCAATAAATTGGTGAAGACTTGAATGAGTCTACCTTTATCTGCCATGACCAATGGTAAATCGTCCAAGTCATAAGGCGAATGGATACGTATTTGCTTGTCATCGGCGACGGTTTGAATGGTCTGCATCGTCTCTTTTATCGCATGTCTCAACGCGGTGGGCGCAAAGCTCATGTGCAGTTGTTTCGTCTCGATACGTGATATGTCGGTC
>QQUD01000300.1 GCA_008501785.1 Chloroflexota bacterium | reverse complement strand
GCTCGTAGCCAGGATTCGGCGAGAAGATGTTGCGGACAAACCAATACCGATGACAGCCTGCAGATTGGAGGCCAAGGCTCGTCTATTGCTCATGATTGAACAGCATCAAGCAGAAATTATTGTTCCTTTCGATCTGCCAACAGCCTCAGGGTATGCTCCCTGGATCGAAGAAGTTTGGGTAAACTATCTGAGCAACGGTATCAAATATGGAGGGCAACCAGCACGATTAGAATGTGGTGCCAACAAATTAGCCAATGGTACGATAAAATATTGGGTGCGAGACAATGGACCAGGCTTGACGCCTGAACAGCAATCTAAATTATTTACTCCATTTACCCGTCTCAACAGTGTCAATATTGAAGGACATGGACTGGGCCTTTCTATCGTACAGCGTATTATCGAGAAGCTGGGTGGGACAGTTGGCGTAGAAAGCCAGTTAGGGCAAGGTAGTCTGTTTTTCTTTACCTTATCCTCTCAGTCAGAAACAAAAGAACAGCCAACCCCATGACAAATCACGCATCCCTTTCGACTGAAATTATTTTTGAAGCCGTTACTCGCATCCACAAAGATGGCACAATCCTCGAAGTCATTCCAGACAATCGTGAAATGAACGCACACATTGTTGACATGTTTGTGGGTCAAAACGTGAATGCATTTGCTTCACCAAAGCTTTTACAAAAAGGAATGCAAATCATTAATCAGGTGCTTGCAAGTGGACAAGCAACTACCTTAATTCAAGATTTTCCAACGAGCCATTCAAAAAAAAACACTTTTGAAATCAAGATCATAGCAAGTAGTCACGACGAAGTGATTACAATTGTTCGTGATATTACTGAGAAAAAAAAGGCTGAAGCAGATCTTTTGCAGCTAAATCGAATCTTTTTATCCTTACAATCTGCTTCAACTTCTATTACATCCAGCCTCGATAATGAATACATTTTAAATACCTTTACATGGGAGATGACGAACCTACTTAATATAAAGGGATGTATTGTTTCTCAATGGAATCAAAGTGATGATACAGCGTCTTATATGGCATCTTATCCTCAGCATGAATCGGGTAGAATGTCTGACCCAGATGTATCATTCAAGTTAGACCGATATCCATCCACCAAACGAGTTCTACAAGAACAACATGCTATACAAATAAACGCCCGTGAATCAGTTGATTTTGAGTTCACAGAACAGCTTTTTATGCGAAAGAAAGGCATTTGCACATTGCTTATGCTGCCGCTTGTTTTTCAAAATCGGGCTGTTGGCATTATCGAAATTATCGAAGAACATCACCGCATTTTTACAAATCAGGAAATATCAATTGCGCAACTGCTCGTCAATGAAACGGCAGGTGCGTTGGTAAACGCACAGCTTTATGGGCATTTGGAAAGGCGTCTCCAAGATTTAGCAATGCTGAATGAGATTAGTCTTGACCTCTCTTCAACATTAAATCCTGAAAAAACTTTGGAAATTATTCCGGCAAAAGTGCAGGGATTGATGGGGGTAACGGCCGTTTCCATCGCCCTCCTCGAACCAGACCAAATTAACATCAAATACGTTTCCGCAGTTGGCAGCAAAGCACCCTTTATTCAAGGACGACGGTTGAGCCTGGGGAAAGGAATCATTAGTCAGGTCATCCAAAATAACACGCCGCTCATTATAGCCGACGCAGCAGCAGACTCCAGACATTACACAGAATTTGACCGAGAAACCGGATTTACAACAAAATCACTGCTTTGTGTTCCCCTTAACACCAAAGGGAAAGCCATTGGTGCCATCACCACCGTCAACAAACTAACCGGCCCCTTCGATCAAGACGATTTACGCTTATTGACGTCGGTCGCCGCCTCTGCTGCAGCAGCCATCGAAAATGCCCAACTATACCAACGAGCCCGTTCTGAAATTGCCGACCGGCAGCGGGCCGAAAAAGCATTAGAGGAAGAAAGATCTCTGCTGGCACAGCGCGTCCAAGAGCGCACGGCCGAGCTTGACAAACAATTCCAACGACAAAGAGCCGTCGCCGCTATTGAGCCTGCCATCAATCATCCAGATGAACTACATGGTATATTGCAACAAATTGTGGATGCCTCAGAAAAAATGCTGCCAATTAATGGCGGCGTTTGCATCATGCTTTATGATAAAGTAACAGACAACTTCCACCTCGCAGTTACTTCCCAAAACCATCCTCTGCAAAAATATGTTGGCATTATAAGGAAAAGTGCTGGTGCATCCTCAAAAATTTTGCAGAAGAAAGAAACATATGTTGTCAACGATATAGCCAATTCACAACTCAAAACCAGTGAGTTTTTAAAAGCATCTGGCCTACGCAGCTATGTCGGTGTTCCGCTGATCGGCCAGGGTGAAGGGCTAGGCATTATTTATGCCAGTAGTTGGGAGCCGCGTAACTACTCTCAGGAAGAATTAGATTTTCTGGCTGCGCTGGCTGATCGTGCAGCCGTCACCATCTCTAATGTGCGTTTATACGAAGCATTACAAACAACCAACATGGAATTGGCTCGCATTGCCACCATGAAAGATGAATTTTTAGCAGGTATGAGCCATGAACTGCGCACCCCGTTAAATGCAATCCTCGGCATTTCAGAAGGATTACAAGAACAATTTTATGGGCCACTCAACGAACGGCAAGTGCGCTCGATGCAAATTGTTGAAGAAAGTGGCCGTCATTTACTCACCATCATCAACGACATTCTTGATGTATCAAAAATTGAGTCAGGACAACTCTCAATCGAAATCGAACCCATTCAAGTGCTTCACATTTGTGAATCTAGCTTACAGTTTGTCAAGCAATCAGCTCTCAAAAAGAAAATCTCGATCAATCAGAACATAACCCAACAGGTAAAAATAATTCATGCAGACGCACGACGCATGAAACAAATTCTCATCAATCTATTGAGCAATGCCGTCAAATTTACGCTCGAGGGTGGTGCGATTGGTTTAGAGGTGAAAGCGGGCAAAAATAATAATGCCATCCATTTCACTGTTTGGGATACGGGTATTGGCATTTCAGAGGAAGGCAAAACTCATTTATTTCAGCCTTTTGTACAATTAGACAGTTCGTTATCAAGACGATTTGCCGGAACTGGGCTTGGTTTGGTGTTGGTAAAACGGATGGCTGAATTGCAGGGGGGCACGATTTCAGTCGAAAGCGAAATAGGCAAAGGCAGTCGATTTACAGTCACCCTTCCCTGGCAACCAAGTAGTGATGACGATCTGCAAAAGCCAACAACCGCCCCGCTCCAAATTTCTGACACAAATTTGGGCATGATTAAAGAAAAACCGCTCATTTTGCTGGCAGAAGATGATAAATTTAATTCTGAAATCTTTAGTCAGTTCCTCAAAATGCGTGGGTATGAGGTTAGGATCGCCCACACGGGCAAGGAAGCTCTAAACTATTGCGAGGAAACAGTTCCCGATTTAATATTGATGGATATTCAAATGCCAGAAATGGATGGTTTAGAAGCAATTCGGCAAATTCGCGCAAAATCATTGTGTGAAAAAACACCCATTATTGCATTAACAGCACTCGCTATGGCAGGAGATCGTCAAATGTGTCTCGCTGCCGGAGCTAATGAATATTTGAGCAAGCCAGTGCCGCTGCAAAAATTACATCAAACCATCCAAACAATTCTACAAAATCAACATGGTCAATCAGCAGAGGAAATAGATGAGTTCAACAGCTAAAGTATTGATTGTCGATGACGAACCGAAATCTCTCTATGCTATGGAGATGCTCCTCTCACAAGAGCCATATGAAATTTGTTTTGCTAATAACGGTATGTCTGCCATAAAGCAGGTAAAGGTCGAAGCGCCAGATGTATTGCTGCTAGATGTGATGATGCCAGATATTACTGGGTATGAAGTGTGTCGTCGATTGCGAGCTGATGACCGGTGGAAACAACTGCCTATCGTGCTTGTAACAGCATTAGACCGTAAAGAAGATATTGTTGAGGGGTTGGAGGCAGGCGCTGATGAATTTTTAACAAAGCCTGTCAATGGGTCTGAGCTGCGTGCTCGTGTACGCTCCATGCTACGCATCAAAAATCAATATGATGAACTGCAAGACACGCTAAAACTGCGTGAAGATATGGCTGACATGATTGTACATGATATGCGTACACCGATTTCTTCCCTCATGCTGTATACAGATATTTTGACAAAGACAGGTTACGCTCCTGAGTATTGCGCAGAATTAATTAGCAAGATTCGAAATCAAGCTCACCGACTCAACACCTTTTTGGGTGATATGCTGCTCATGGCAAAAATGCGCTCTGGGGACCTCATTTTAAACCAAACATCTGTAGACCTGGCAACGCTGCTGCAATTTTCAATCAATTATCATCAAGAAATGGCTGCTTCAAAGAAAATCGAGGTGGTTTTGGAGCTGCCTAATGAAAAGAAATTGTTTTTACTCGACCAAAAATTGATAGAGCGTGTTTTAGACAATTTGCTGTCGAATGCGTTAAAGTATTCACCGACAAGCAGCAAACTTCACATGATTCTGCAATATGGTGCAACAGATGAAGACACAGAAACTTCGCCACAATTTATTATTGAGATAAAGGATCAGGGACCAGGGATTCCAGAAGCGTATCACGATAGCATTTTTAACAAATATGAGATTATTGACATCAATCAAAATAATGTGCCTCAAGTTGGGCTGGGGTTGGCATTGTGTAAGAAGGTTGTTAACGCACATAACGGCCGTATTTACGTCAAAAACAACCATCCTACCGGATCTCGGTTTATAATTGAAATATAATGAAAACTTTGATATTAGCAGTTGACGATGATCCTGAACTACTTTATGCACTGGAAATGATGTTGAAAGTTTCTGGGTTTGCTGTGGTAACGGCCGTTAACGGCGAACAAGCCTTACAACAACTCGAACAATATCCTGATATTCAGGTCATTGTGGCCGATGTGGCCATGCCCAATATGAATGGCTACCAACTTTTTACCCATGTCAGCCAAAATCCACAATGGGCACATATTCCATTTATCTTCCTCACGGCTCGCAGTTTAAACAGCGACATTCGATTTGGGAAAGAGCTGGGAGCCGACGATTACCTGATCAAGCCAGTCGATAGCGCCGACTTAATTGCCAGCATTCGTGGCAAGTTGAAGCGGGCAAAACGGTGGAGCAGCCAGACTCTCGAATCCACAGCACCACCCCCAGAACCCAATGATAGCGACGACATCAAGTTAGGAACGTTACGTATCTCCCTTTCGCAACATCGTGTCTGGTTAAGCAACAAACCCATAAAGCTCTCAGCCCGCGAATTCACCCTGCTGGCTCATTTGGCACAGCAGCTTGATCATGTCGTACCCGCACAAACACTGGTCGGGTTGACTCATAATTTAGACACCGACGCAAAGGATGCTGGGTCTTTGATACGGCCGTTAATCCGCTCCTTACGTCGTAAACTTGGCTATCCGCCCGGCGATATGGGCTGCATCGAAAACGTACGTGGGGTCGGTTATCGCCTCATTCCTCCAACCGGGTAAGCCAGTTTTACCCAAAATCAAGGAACTGCAAACATGTTGATTTGCCAACAATGTGGGTATCAAAATCCTGACGGTTTCGATTACTGTCTACGCTGTGCAGCAGCACTAAACGCCACCGCCGCACCTGGCACAGCTTCCGGTTTGCGTGCATTTATTCCCCCCACACTTACCGAAAAAATCCAGGCAGCCACTTCTGGCATTGTGGGGCAACGCCGCGATGTTACCGTATTGATCCTCAATATCGACTTGGCAATGCCATCATCTACAGAAGACACCTATCTGCTTGAACAAAGCTTGATTCCATTGCTGGCAGAGATCGTCTATGAATATGAAGGCCATATCGACCAAATTTCTGGGCAAGAAATGGTCGCCCTATTTGGGGCACCAGTCATGCACGAAAACGACGCCGAACGGGCAATTCGTGTCGCCCTTTCATTGCAATCTCGTTTACCAGCACAAATGTCACAAGCATCCAGAACAGCCAACTTATCACCAGCGTTTCGCATTGGCATCAACACAGGTGCTGTTATTATGGGAGCGGTTGGCAGCGCATTTAACGTCAATTACACCGTCATTGGGAACACGATTAACCTGGCCTCCCAATTAGCCCAATTAGCCGCAGCAAACTCCATTTTAGTTAGTGACGCCACTTATACCCTCACCTACCCCCTTTTTCACTTTCGAGAATTGGCATTGACAGTCGAAAATGACCAGCAAGAAACCAAATCAGCCTATGAATCATTGAGTGTACGACAAAAACCGGGGCAATTACGCGGGCTACCCGGTATGCAATCTCCCATGATTGGGCGTGAATCAGCGCTGCTCCGACTGCAAACGACCGTACAGCAGGTATCATCTCAGCGCCACGAACAACTTGTAAACATCACAGGTAGAGCTGGCGTTGGTAAAAGTCGCCTTTTGCTCGAATTTCATCGTTTGTTACCAGATAACAACCCAACAAGCGAGATTGCCGTATTTTGCGGGCAGAGTCAGTCACATACCCATTCCCGACCTTATTGGATTGTTGCCGATTTGCTACGAAAAATTATTGGGTTATCAGAAGCCAATAAACCACTTTCTCAACTGCGACACCTGACTGATTTTTTAGAGGAATACAATCTAACGCATACACGGCCGTTTCTCGCCTACCTGCTTGGGCTAAGTCATCTCGACAGCACCATCGAATCCCATTTGCAATTTTTTGACGCAGGTATGCTCCAAAAATCAACCCACGCCGCACTGCGCCAAGTCATTTTGACACTCACCGACAAATCGCCAACCATCCTCATATTTGAAGATTTACACTGGGCTGATTCGGCATCGTGGACCTTTCTCCAATATCTGGTACAAATTAAAGAACACATTCCCCTCATGTTAATTCTCACCTCTCGCGAATCTGTTTTGCAACGATTACCGCAGCCAGGGATGATTACGACCGAAATTCACCTACGTGCCTTGACCCAAGCTCAGGGAAGCATGTTGATCGACCAGCTGATCAAGCATAATTCCGAAGAAGCTCAATTAGTAAAGGCAAAAATCACTGAACGCGCTGCTGGCAACCCATTTTATATAGAAGAACTGATCCGAATGTTGCTTGATCAAGGTGGCATCATTCGGAAAGATGGGATTTGGTGTGTGACGAAGAAAGCGCAAACGCTGTTAGCGGATGTGCCAGGAACCGTTCAGGCGCTAATATTAGCCCGATTCGACAGTTTAAATGAGACACTGCAACAGGTATTGCAAAAAGCGGCCGTTTTAGGCCCTGTCTTTTCATTCAACTTAATCCAAACATTGGTTGGCACACCGAAACACACAATGATCGCCCAGCTAAAAGAGTTGGTAGAACGGCAATTTTTAATTATCCCCTCTGCCGCAGACGACACCAAGTATCGATTTCGGCATACGTTAATTCAAGGGACAATTTATAAGACATTGCTGCGGCGACACCGACAGCAGTGGCACAAAGAGGCGGCCACCCTTTTAGAGCAGCATCCGACATGGTTGCCGTCTGAGCGGATCGAGCTGCTCGTTTACCATTACAGCCATAGCAAAAAACCGGTGCTGGCAGTTCCCTACTTACTGCAAGCGGCAACCGATGCCGCACGAAGATATGCACACGAAACGGCCG
>QQUD01000558.1 GCA_008501785.1 Chloroflexota bacterium | reverse complement strand
TGTAGATGTGTTCAGACCGGCCGGGGATGATGGTTTGGTAGAGTGGGTGGGGGCGGTGGTTAACGGCCGTCGCAATCGCGGCTCGTTTTTGATTGGCAACGCCGCTGGAGAAAATAGGCCATTGGCTGCCATTCACGTTCTCAAACAGCGGCGCACCACCCCCATTGCGGACCAATGTTGCCGCCACATCTGCCAATTCGTGTACCAAGTCAACTGGTTTTGTGATACGCGCCAACTGCCCCGCCGCTTCCAGCGCAGTGATGTATGAACGTAAATCGGTAATCTTTTCCATATTTTCCTTATTGGCAGGGTCATGGCATGCCATAACCCTACAATGCACGGTTGATGAAACGGCCGTTTCCCGCCTCACCACAAAATTCATCATTCTCCTGTGTAATCCATAAAAAAACCTATATTCACGTATTAATGCCTTAAACTCTTTCCCTACGACATCACCATTCCGCCATCCGCTTCAATCGCCTGCCCATTGATGTATCGCGCATCTTTTGACGCCAGAAAGGCGATGATGCCCGCAATTTCCCACGGCTCTGCCATGCGTTTTTGCGGACAATCTTGTGCTCGCATTGCCAGCCACTCCCCGCCTGTCATGCCCTCGCGTGGACCAGCTTTTTCAGCAATGCCGCGCAACATCGGCGTGAGGACGTGGCCCGGACAAACCGTATTTGCCGTCACGCCATAGGGAGCCAATTCCACCGCCACCGAACGGGTCAACCCAATAATGCCGCTTTTCGATGCAGAATATTCGGCCGTGGCAGGCCAGCTTGTTTTCCCCGCCATCGACGACAGGTTGATAATGCTGCCCGATTGTTGCGCTATCATGATGGATGCCACCGCTTGATTGCACAAAAAAACGCCGGTCAAGTTAATGGACATCAGTCGATTCCAATTTTCCAGCTTGACTTCGGGTAGTGGCGTGCTGGCTGTAATACCTGCGGCAGTTACCAGCACATCAATGCGGCCCCAGGTGTCCATAACGGCCGTTATCGCCCCCACCACATCCACCTTCTCCGCCACATCACATCGCAACGCCATCGCTTCCACACCAAACTTGCGACAGGAAACGGCCGTTTCTTCATTCGCCGTCTCGCTAATGTCCAGACACGCCACATACGCCCCTTCCTCCGCAAACCGCAGCGCACACGCCTCCCCAATCCCACTAGAAGCTCCCGTCACCACCACTATCTGCTTTTCAAATCGTTTCATTTCACCACTTACCACTTCCCGGTGCATTCTCCGTGACTCTGTGTTCCTTCTTACAATTTGTACTTAACGATGCCAGAAACGGCCGTTACCACATCATCCACCGTCGGCAAAATAAACTGTTCCAGGGCTGGGTGGTAAGGGAACGGCACATTCTTCGTTGCCACCCGCACAATCGGCGCATCCAGATAACCAATCGCCTGCTCTGCCAGCATCGCCGCAATTTCTGCCCCAGGGCCAGCTCGTTTATGCGCCTCATGCACAATCACCACCCGGTTCGTCTTCTTCACCGATTCAATAACAGTTTCCGTGTCAAACGGAACCAGCGTGCGCGGATCAATCACTTCGGCATCAATGCCATCGGCGGCGAGTTGGTCAACGGCCGTTATCACATTCGGCAGCACCCCACCAATCGCAATAATCGTCACGTCTTTTCCTTCACGCCGCACAACTGCCTCGCCAAAGGGAACCGTGTAATCTTCCTCAGGCACCTCACCATTCACCGAATACAGCATTTTGTGTTCAAAAAATAGCACCGGGTCTTCACCACGAACGGCCGTTTTCAACAGCCCCTTCGCGTCATAAGGCGTCGCCGGAATCGCAATTTTCAACCCTGGCACATTCATAAACCAAGCTTCCGGGCTTTGTGAATGCTGCGCCGCCGCCGAACCGGGAGCGCCGTTCACAATCCGCATCGTCAGCGGCACGTTCGCCTTGCCACCGCTCATGTACCGCGCTTTCGCCGCCTGATTGACCACCTGATCCATCGCACACGCCACAAAATCGGCAAACATAATTTCTGCAATCGGACGCATTCCCATCAACGCCGCCCCCAAGCCACCACCAATGATGGCAATCTCAGAAATCGGCGTATCGCGCACCCGCTTCTCGCCAAACTCATCAAAAAGCCCCGCCGACACGCCAAACACGCCACCAAACAAACCCACATCTTCACCAATCAGAAACACAGAATCATCCTTCCGCATCTCTTCGGCCATCGCTTCATTAATTGCTTCGCTAAAATTGATAGTTCTCATAAGAATTCCGTTTTAATTGACAATTGACAATTAACAATTAGCAATTGACAATTAAAAAACGCGCCCTCCATGCGTATCCCCATAAACCCCTGCCATCGCCGTTTCCGGAGCTGGTTCGGGACTGTTGGCGGCGAATTCGACGGCTTCGTCTAGTAAGGTTTGGATTTCTTGGTTAACGGCCGTTATCTTCCCTTCACCAACCACATCCTCGCCCAGCAGCCGATTCCGAAAACTGGCAATCGGGTCTTTTTCGCGCCACGCTTTCAACTCATCTGGGCTGCGATAGATCATCGGATCGCCCTCGTAATGGCCGCGATACCGGTAAGTTTTGCCTTCGATAAAGGTGGGGCCTTCACCAGCACGGGCGCGGGAAACGGCCGTTTGTGTTGCCTCAAACACCGCCACCACATCGTTCCCATCCACAATCACACCGGGGAAGTTGTACCCCTCAGCCCGCCGCGACAAATCTTTCACCGGAGCCTGCTTGTCTTGTGGCGTCCCTTCACCATACAAATTGTTTTCGCAGAAAAAGATAATCGGCAGCTTCCACAAACCAGCCAGATTGGCTGCTTCATGAAATGCACCTTCGTTCACCGCACCATCCCCAAAAAAGGACATTGCCACCCGACTTTCGCCGCGCATCTGAAACGCCAACGCCGCCCCCACCGCCATCGGAATCCCGCCAGCCACAATGCCATTGGCCCCCAAAATGCCCAGGTCAAAGTCCGTCATGTGCAGACTGCCGCCCTTGCCACCGCAGTAACCGGTGCTGCGCGCCGCCAACTCGGCCATCATGTACTTCGGTTCACCACCTTTAGCCACCAAATGCCCATGACCCCGGTGCGTACTTGTAATCACATCATTTTGATTCAGCGCCGCACAAGCGCCAACGGCCGTTGCCTCCTGCCCTACACACGAATGAATAAAGCCAGGAATCAACCCCGCTCGCCGCTCATTAATCGCCCGCAGCTCAAACTCCCGCACCTTCACCATTTGCCGATAAAAATCCAGAAGCTGTTCTTTTGCATAATTATCTAAACTCATCAATTTATCCTTTAGAAACAGGACGCGAAAGAATCAAAAAATATCTGCGTTCATCTGCGTTCATCTGCGTCCCAATCTTCTTCAAAAAAACTCCCTCTTCTCCCACCCTTTTACACTTGGGGTGGAAGCTTTAGCTGGAACGTCCTCACACAACCCGGCTAAAGCCTCTACTCCTTTCATGGCTCAATTGGATATATTCCTACTGCTCGCGCTGTTTCCAGCATGGCTAAGTAATAGTCTGGTTTGACGCCTGGATGCACAGAATTGCTGGTGGAAAGGATGAATCCGCCGCCCGGTGCTGCGGCGCGAATGACCTGCTCAGTTTGCGCTTTTACTGCCGCAACCGGACCATCAACCAACACAGTTGAGCAATCCACATTGCCAATCAGCGTTAGCTTGTCGCCGTGGGTTTGTTTAATTTGGGCAATATCCATGTTGGCCCGTGGTTCGATTGCTTGAAAGCCGTCCACGCCAGCCGCAATCATTCCGTCGAGCAGTTTATTGACATTGCCGTCGGTGTGTTTGACGTAGGGCACGCCATATTGATGACAGAGATCAGCAATTTGCTTTAAACGTGGAAAGACGAAAGTGTCAAAATGTTTGGGCGAAAACATGGGGCCACGCGCCGATGCCCAATCGTAGCCGCCGTGAATGCCATCGACACCCAGTTTGAGCGTTTCTTCGAGCAGCATGAGCGTGATGCGCAATCGTGCATCCAGGTAACGGTGAATCAACTCAGGATCGAGCAGCAAGCCCATCAAAAAATGTTCGGCCCAATCCCAGGTGGAGCCGATTTCGACATCGGCTGCGCCCATCACGAAGCGATCCTGCCCCAGTTCGCACACGAATGTTTTTACCGGGGTAAAGTCCCAATCATCAAGGGATGGCGTGGCGGCTTCCATCGCTTCGGTTTGGATGCGCAGTGCGTCTAGCCCATCTTGTCGAATCGAGGAGTCGATCTGGTCGTAGGTGTCGCTGGCGGGACTGTAGCGCGAGATGCCCCATTGCCCGGTTGCTGGGTCGGTGAAGCGCCATGTGTGTTCGTCGATTTGCTCAGGAACTAGCGGATTTTTGAGTACGGGATAGGCGTTTGGGTAGACGTCGAGATCGAGTGTTTGCCAGAGTTCGATCTCGTCGGCGATGCGCTGTTGGTGGTATTGGTGAATACGGCCGTTTCCCAAAGCCTCATTCTGCCGCGCCCCACGCACCATCCCGCCAAATCCACACAAATTATCACGCCCCAGCACATGTTTAGCCGTCGGATTATCAATCGTTAATTCAAAAATGGGAACCCGATCCGGCTCCTTATGGGCAAATGCTCGTGTGACTCGTTCTTTGCTGTTCATTTTTTTATTGGTTGGGATCTGATTGATGAGCTGTTGCATGTGGCTCCGGCCGATCTTCTAAGCCAGCCAGTTCAACAATTTCTGGGGTTGGGAACCAGGAATCCGGCACCATATCCATCAGGTCCACCCCAGCAATTCCGGGCATTTCTTTAAGCTGTTGAATTTGCTCAGCAACTATTTTGACCCCTTCCTTGCGCCGGTCTTTTTTAGACACGCCTTCCAGTCGTTTGATGATCGACTCTGGAATAACAACGCCTGGTGTGTGTTTGTTAATGGCTTTGGCAGTGCCTGGTCCGGGCAGCGCACCGACACCAATCAGCAGATGGGTGTTTTGAATGATGCCTAGCTCGTGAACGCGTTTCATGAAGCTTTCGAGTAAGGACATGTCAAACACGAGCTGCGAGGTGAAGAAGTTGACACCGGCTGCCATTTTCTTCGCCATGCGGTGAGGTCTGAATTCAAGCGGTGGAGCCGTAATCGCAATCGCACCACCAATCAGGAATTTAGGTGGTATGATGATTTCACGACCACTGTCAAAGGTGCCTTCGTCGCGCATTTTGCGCACGAGGTCAATAAATGTGATTGAATCGAGATCAAAGACGGGTTTGGCTTCTTTGTGGTCGCCTAATTTGGGATGGTCGCCGGTGAGGCAAAGCACGTTGCGCACGCCCATCGCATGTGCGCCAAGCAAGTCTGCCTGCAATTGCAGTCGGTTGCGGTCTCGGCACGTCAGGTGCAGCACTGTTTCCAGATTGGTCATTTGCTCAATCATGCAGGCGGCCACTGTGCCGGACATGTGCGGCTGTGCCAGAAAGTTGTCGCTGACGTGGACGGCATCGATGATACCTTCCAATGTTTTGGCATATTCAATCAATTCGGTGCCATCGGCTGTGTCACGGGGATTTACTTCGCAAGTGACCACAAATTCGCCAGCCCGCATGAGACGTTCAAGACGGCTGCCCGTGTACATCGGCTTTTCGTTGACGCCGAAGAATTCGACTTGCTGCCATTGAGGGCCAGTGCGGGCATGGTGATCGCGTCCGGTGATCGCGTTTATCCAGGAGGATGAGCCTTGCAAGGACCAATCGACCGCCGGATTGCGTTGATAGATTTCTTGGGGCCAAGGGAATTTATCAGAACGATTAACAGCATTGAACCAGACGCAGGTCATGCTGCGGTCTACTTCGCAGCTGCCGTCCATGCCGACGCCGCCACAGGGTCCGTTGCGTAAATTTTTGGGGCATTCCATGGGGCACGTCATACCTGTGGAGTGGAGGACGCATTGACCGCACATGTGGCAGCCGAATACGGGTTTCTTTACCACAGCTTCAACAGGTGAAAGCACACGACCCAAACTGGTGAGAAGACGAGGAAACTTTTCGTCTAGCTTCTTACCGAGATTCGAAAGAGTTGACATTGTTGACTCTCCTCGGCATCAGAAGACATCAAGTTTGAGAACAAACATGCAGCCTTTCTGCAGCCATATGTAAAATTGAAAATGTTGATTTGATCAGCTCACAAAAACCTGCAATGCTTCACCAACCACCACCACATTGACCTGCCCGGGCGTGTCGCTGACATCGACATGCAGCTTGTCGCCTTCGCGCCGGTAAGAGACTTCGATGTCGGGGCGGTCTTCGTCGTGAATGGTGAGCTGGCCGGTGGCGGCGGGTGCGTGGATTTCGAGGGTGAGCGGATCTAACGGCCGTTCATCCACATACTGCATCTTCGGACCCAACGGCAAAATCGTGCCAGCTTTTACGTAGAGTGGCATGATGTCTAGTGGTGCATCAGCGGTTAGCCATTTTCCACCGGACAGAATTTCCTTGGACCAAAAATTGACCCATTCACCTTCGGGCAAGTAGACGCGACGTTGGTTTGTTTCGTCCAATATGGGTGCGACTAGCAAACTGCTGCCAAACAAGAATTGATCATCGATTGTATAGGTGTTTGGATCGTCTTGATAGTCGAGAACAAGCGGGCGCATCATGGGCAAGCTGGTGTAGCCACATTTAACAGCTTCGCTGTAAATGTAAGGCATCAACCGGTAGCGCAGATCGTCGTATTGGCGGAAGATGCGTTCGGCTTCTGCGCCATATGCCCATGGTTCACGCGGTGGTGCGCCGTGGCAGCGCACGTGTGAGCCAAACATGCCGAGCTGCGCCCAACGGACGTAAAGCTCGGGGCTGGGTACGCCGGAAAAGCCGCCGATGTCGTGGCTGTAAAAAGGAAAGCCACTTAAACCAAAGCTCAATGCCGCACGCAGCACACAGGCTAAATCTTCGTATCGCGCCACCCCATCACCAGACCAATGTACCGGATACCGCTGTGATCCTGCCCAGGCTGAGCGTGACCAGACAATGCCTTTACTTTCACCCACCATCTCCTCGGTGACGCCAAACACGGCTTCGTTGTAGAGCAGTGGATACAGATTGTGCATCGATTCGCCGGGAACGCTGTGATACACGCCATCGGGTGGTAAGCCTTCGCCGAAGTCCGTTTTGATTGCCGCCACACCTTGCCGGAACAAGTCTCGGAATTTTTCTTTAACCCATGCAACAGTTTCTGGGTTCGAGTAGTCGAGCATGCCAGCATCTGGGCCAAAACCGGTGAAATGATAAGGTTCGCCGTTCGCCTTTTTGACGAGATAGCCTCCCTCGCGCCCTTCTTTGTACATCGGAGAGGTGAGCATCATGTTCGGCCACTGCCACAGGCTGACGCGGAATCCTTGCTCACGAAGTTCAGTCATGAGATCGGACGGATTAGGGAATTTGGATTTGCCGAATTTAAGGTCACACTCCCAGTCGTTTTCGTACCAATCTGTGTCGATGTGGATCACGTCACAGGGAATTTGGTGCTTGCGTAGGTCAGCAGCAACTTTTTCGACTTGCTTTTGGGTGCTGTAGCTGATGCGGGCCATCCAGAGGCCAAAGCTCCATTTGGGTGGCACGGCGGGGTTTCCGGTAACGGCCGTATACCCCGGCAAAATCTCCTTCAACGTCG